>NZ_JAIWOI010000053.1 GCF_020217005.1 Rheinheimera sp.
GGCGGTGACTATAGTGGTTGAGCAGCATCAGTCACAAAAGTTTGCTTTTACCGGTGATTTTATTTTACCTGGTGGCACAGGGCGTCTCGATTTACCTGGTGGTGACAGCGAGGCGTTTCGTCAAAGTTTAAGAGCTTTACAACAACAGCTTGCACCACAAACTTTGCTGTTATCCAGTCACGACTATGCTCAGCGTTTTTTCACCCGCTGGGATTTAATGTTGCAGGAACAGCAGGTGCTGCAGCAAGTGCTGAATACCGAAGCTACACCAGAAGTGTGGCTCACCGAACTGCAACGTCAGACCGACTGGTTGCAGCAGCAGGCTGGACATTTTTGCGGCGTAGTCGAAGTCTGCGCTTCAGATGCAACAGCAGTGATCAATAAAGATCAGATTGAAGCTTTGATGCAGCGGTATCCCAACCTGCAGATTTGGGATGTGCGGGAACCCCATGAACAAGCTGCAGGTGCACTATCAGTCTATTTGCCAGGTCTGGTCTGCAGGGAAGTGCCTTTATCTGCTCTGGTGCAACAAGTTGCAGAACAACAAAGCTCGACATCTCAAGCTGTATTACTGGTTTGTCGTTCAGGAAATCGTAGTTTATTGGCTGCCAAAGTGCTGAACCGGGCTGGCTTTGAATTAGTGTTCAATCTAAAAGGTGGGGTAGCACTATTAGCCTGACTTTACTCTTCGTATTGGAAGCCGCAGCTTTGTCGACTTCGAGCTCTTACCCCAGTCACATAGATAAACTATGCTCCTGGGGTTTCAGTTTCTTGTCGCCTCGCTGCAACTCCAACTACTTTGGGTAAGACCCTTTGTCGTGGGCTGTCGCATATTTGTTCAGTAAAACAGGTGCTGCAGCGGGTTCAACAGGCGGGTTAAGCCCTTTTTAAACTTCAGCGGTGCTGTTAATACCGATAAACATAAGCAATCTTCACTCATGGTTCTTGGTGTATGAGTGTGATCCGGGGTATTGATTAGTAAATCACCTTCGCCGTAACAGCCGGATTCATCATATATTTTCCCTTTCAGTACTAGCGTGATCTCTAAACCTAAGTGGGTATGCTGTGGCACTTCGCTGTCTTTGCGGATATACAGCAATGACACATTGTGTTGATCTTCCCCAGCCAGTTTTGCTGTACTGATACCGCCCAGATTCAACCACTTTAGTTTGTTCTGCATCAAAGGCTTTAATGAAGCGGGTAATAAGATTTCGCTATTCTGAATTTGTAGTGAAAAAGGTTGGCGCTGCTCTAGTTTTACTGCGACTTCAGGCTGCGCAGTAATAAAGCTCAACATTTGCTGCCAGTCTGTTTCTGTACTGTCCGCTTCCGGCAAATTGATTAAGGCTGCGCCTGCTTCGGCTTCCAGATCCATTTTTATCCGTTGGCAATGCGGGCATAAATCCAGATGAGCCGCTACCGCCAGGCTTAATTCCGGAGCCAGACTGGCTTCAATATACTGCTCCAGCAATTCGAGCGTGGGGTGGTACTTAACTGCGTGGATCATCTATAGCCTCTCTTAATCTGTCCAAAGCCAAACGAATACGGGACTTGACTGTACCCAGAGGGATGGACAGTTCTTCTGATACTTCCTGGTGCGACTTTTCTTCTAAATACACTTTTTCCATAACATCACGCTGAGCAGGGGGCAGTCTGGAAAAGTGCGGCGCTACTTTTTCTGCCAGTAACCATAAATCCCATTCGTTGCTGTCACTGCCTTCCTGTTCGGGATAATCACCATCGAAAAACAAATCGTCAGCGCTTAATTCGTCTTTACGGCTTTGTTTTTTTCGCAGCATATCAAAACGGACATTACGCGCTATGGTGAAGATCCAAGTGGAAGCACAACCGCGACTGGCATCAAATAATCTGGCCTTTTGCCAGACATTTAACATGGTGTCCTGCACCATTTCCATCGCTTGTTGTTCGTTCCCAAACATTTTTAAGCCAAAGGCTTTCAAACGAGGCGCAAAGTAATTAAATAATTGCGAATAGGCTTGTTTATCGCGATCTACTGCAATAAAGGTTAAAGCTTGTTCCCACTGTGCATTGTCTTGTGGTTGAACTGACATAGATCCTTGAATACCGGCCCTTTGATAATTCTTGCCATCATGCCTTTGAACTGATGTTGGATCCAACATTATTCCATTCCCATCTCTGTCGTTTGCTAGATGCATAGTTTTACGCTGCATTTATGATGTTAGATTAAATCAAAAAATAGAAAGGTTTCTTAGATTTATTCTGATTTTTTATCTAAAAAATAAAAGTTAATCTAACCACACTAACCCGACAGGAGAAATTACCATGGCACATGTATTAGTTATCAATAGTTCTTTAAGTGGCGAAAAAGGTCAATCGACTCAATTAAGCCAGGAATTCTTAGCGTCTTTACCAGCAGGTTTTACGACCGAAACCCTGGATCTGGTTCAGGACAGCTACCCACATTTAACCATGACCGAAATTGGCGCCTGGATGACTCCGGAATCTGACCGCACAGAGGAACAAAAAACTCTGGCGGCTTTGTCAGACGATGCCATTGCGCAAATACAAAAGGCTGATGCTGTAGTCATTGGTGTGCCAATGTACAATTTCGGTGTACCAAGTCAGTTAAAGGCTTACTTTGATCGCCTGGCCCGTGCTGGTATCACCTTTAAGTACACTGAAACCGGCCCTGTAGGTTTGTTACAGGATAAGCCTGTATTTATTTTCGCAACTCGTGGTGGTCTGTACCAAGGTACAGCGATGGACTCACAAACTCCTTTTGTCAGCGCCTTCCTTAATTTTGTCGGCCTGAAAGATTTAAACTTTATCTACGCCGAAGGCCTAAACATGGGGCCGGAAAGCGCAGAAAAAGCTTTAACTGCAGCTAAAAAACGTATCGCTGAATTAGCGCCGGCAGTTGCCGCCTGATAGCAGCCTGGTTACAAGCTGAACCCTTTCTCTTTCCTGCAAGCTTTGGCCACTTGATGAAGTGGCCTTTTTTATGTTTTACATCCTTGTAAAACACCTTCCGGGCCATCGTCGCTGCGCTCCAATGTTCAAAATTGCTCCCGACGCTTTTGTTATTTGAGGTCCATGAAAAGTTACTGTTATTTCATAGTCGTCTCTATTTCTCTCAAACCTTTCTGTTATTTAAAGACTTTATGTAGTTAAGGTTTTGTATCTGCAGCGCCTCTGAATTATGCTAGGTAAAACTTATGCCTCAGGGAGAGCAAGCTTTGGCAACTATTCAGTCTCAACATAAATGGCGTTTTTTCCGCTCTGGTGGATTTGACCAGGTCACTCTAGATTCCGCCGCAGACCTACAACATCTGGACGAGTTGGATCCTAAACTCTGGACTGTGTTGAATTGTCCGACCACAGGTCTTGAATTTGATAACCGTACCGCTGCTTTATTGGACTTAGATGGTGACGGTCAAATCCGGGTGCCTGAAATCCTGTGTGCAGTACGTTGGGCTTGTCAGCATCTACATGATGTAGACATTATGTTTAAGGCGCCGGGCTTGCCACTTTCCGCGATCAACGAACAAGATGCTCAAAGCATTAACCTCAAAACCGCTGCACGTCGGGTGCTTGAAATTACAGGTAAAACGGAGGCAGATGCTCTGCAGGTCGAAGATTTGACTGACATGACGTTGTTGTTTTCTCCACATCATTTTAATGGTGACGGTGTAGTAACAGCGGAATTAGCTTCTGATGCAGAATTGGTGCAACTGATCACAGAAATCATTCAGACTCAGGGTGGACAGCCTGACCGTAGCGGTGCTGAAGGCATAAACAGTGATAGCTTAACCGCCTTTTATCAAGAGGCTCAGGCTGTAGTGGAATGGCATGCAGCAGCGCATTCTGACGATCCATTATTTTCCCCTCTGGGGGATAAAACGGCAGATGCTGTAGTCGCTTTTGAAGCTGTCAAATCGAAAGTCGATGATTTTTTTGTCCGTTGCCAACTGGCTGCTTTTGATCATCGGGCTACGGATGCTCTTAATCCTGCCGTCGCTGTGTATGAGATATTAAGTAATAAGGCTATCAGTAATGCGGATATGGATGTTGCCGCTTTACCTTTAGCCGCTGTTGCAGCGGGAGCAGCTCTACCGCTTGGGGAAGGTGTCAACCCAGCCTGGAGCCAGGCTATTACAGAGTTTAAACAGCGGGTGGTTGAACCTTTACTCGGTGCTAAAGCTAAGCATAAAGCAGGGCATGTAACAGCTGAGCAATGGCAGCAGATTTGTGAACTGTTGCAACCATGGCGCTTATGGCTGGCTGCAAAACCTGAAACCAGGGTGCATCAACTGGAGATTGAACGTTTAAAGGCTATAGTCTCAGCTTCTGGTAAAGAACAGCTTGAGGCTCTGATCGCTCAGGACTTTGCTGCCTCTACCTTCGCAGATAATCTGGATGCAGTGGAACGACTGGTGCGATATCAGCGCGATTTGGTTACTTTGTTACGTAACTTTGTGTCGTTAAGTGATTTTTATCAAGGCAAGCAAAAAGCTATTTTTCAGGCCGGAACCTTGTATCTGGATCAGCGTAGTTGTGAGCTGGTACTGAAAGTGTCGGATATGGCGCGCCACGCTACTATGGCACCTTTCAGCGGCTGTTATCTGGTGTACTGTAACTGTGAGCGGCAAGGCGAAAAACCGCTGCAGATAGTGGCTGCATTAACAGGTGGCGATGTAGACGAATTGATGGTCCCCGGTCGTAATGGGGTATTCTATGACAGACAAGGCCGTGATTGGCGCGCTATGGTGACAAAAGTTGTAGTTCAGCCTGTCAGTATTGGTCAGGCCTTTTGGTCACCTTACAAAAGAGTTGCTGCCTTTATTGAGGCTCAGTTGCAAAAGTTTGCGGCGTCCCGGGATAAAGATATCGAAGCCAAAACCACGACAGGCGTTGCGACAGTCGCCGCAACACCAACACAAGCCGCGCCGAGCGCAGCAACAACAACTGCAGCCAGCTTTGATATAGCGAAATTTGCAGGTATTTTTGCGGCGTTAGGTTTAGCTGTTGGCGCCATAGGTACCTCTCTTGCAGCGGTAATGGCTGGGTTATTTGCATTAGTTTGGTGGCAAATTCCTTTGGTTATAGCAGCTGTATTACTGCTGATTTCTGGTCCTTCGATTCTGATGGCATTTTTGACTTTACGTCGCAGAAATCTGGGGCCGCTGCTCGACGCCAATGGTTGGGCTGTCAATACCAGAGCGAAAATTAATGTACCTTTTGGTGCTGCTTTAACGGGGTTAGCCCGTCTGCCAGCGGGGGCCAAGCGCAGTCTTGCCGATCCGTATGCAGAGAAAAAGCGGCCATGGCGCAGTGTGTTGTTACTATTAGTTGTCTTCATTGCTGCTGGTTTATTCTGGTGGTTCCGCTTTCAGTAACATCCTGAACAAACACAGCTTGTGCACCTGGTTCACAGGCTGTGTTTTTGTCCTCTCGTGCCCACTTATCGCCTGTCAGCCACCATTAAACCTAAGCGTTAACTGCTGCACTTGGTCTTTTGCTGATTTCTTTGTATAAAGAGCTGACAACCACCACTAAAAAAGAATATCAATGAAAACAAAACCATGGTTAGTCGCGGCTTTTGTCGCAGCAAGTTTTATCGGTTCTGCTATTGCTGCTGAACCTCAAACCTATCAGTTAACTCCTGTCAGTGTGAAAGCTCCGGAAAATGCGGCTCATGCAGCTTTTACCATGGAGCAGATAATGGCCCATCCGGATTGGTTAGGGCGCCCGGCTGAAGGCGCCTACTGGGCCGATAACAACAGTCAGTTGTATTACCAGCAAAAACGTCAAGGCTCTGAAATTCGTGATTGGTACAGCATAAAAGCCGGCCAGGGCGAGATAGCCACAGCTGTCCCTATGGCCGACTGGCATTTAATGGGCTCAGCTCAGACAGTGTACAGTCAGGATGGCAAATCTTTAGCTTATTTGTTTGAAGGTAATGTGTTTGTTAAACACCAGGGCAAATTAACACAGGTTACCCGTAGTTCAACTTCGTATGAGGAAGTACAGTTTTTAGCGGATGGTCGTTTGGCATTTCGCTCTGGATGGACTTATCAGGTGCTGGATTTGACCACAGGCGCAGTGTCTGAACTGGTTCGTTTAAAAAATGCCGATAAACCTGCAGCACCAGAGATTGCTGACACTTATATGGCGCAGGAACAACACAAGCTGATTGGCTTTGTTGCCCTGACTCATAAAAATAAAACAGAGCAATTTGAACAACAACAGTTACTGGCAAAGCACAATAACGCTGTTGCCCCTGCTGCAATCTATCTGGATAAAAGCAAACGCATAGCTTCGGCCAGTTTGTCACCTAAAGGCGATATGTTGCTGGTCGCGCTAGCGGATAAAGGCGAGTGGCGTGATAAAACTGACATCATGCCAAACTATATAACTGCATCAGGTAATATAGCGGCGGAGGAAGTTCGTCGTCGGGTGGCTGACCAGAAACCTTCGTCTCATCAGCTGTTTTTAGTGGATTTAACAACTCAGCAAGCGACACAGCTGAAATACGACGACCTGCCAGGCTTTGATGAGGATGTATTAGCGGCGGTAAAAGCTGAAAATGCGAAAGCTCAAGGCAAAACTTATCAGTCGAAAAAAGCACCTCGTGCTATTGAACTGATCAATGATTGGAGCTGGGATCAGTCCGCTATTCAGTGGCATCAGTCCGGTTCGCAAGTGGCTGTGATGCTCAAAGCCTGGGACAACAAAGACCGTTGGCTGGCAACTGTTGATTTTGCTAAAAAACGTTTGGTAAATCAGCATAGATTGCATGATGACGCCTGGATCAACTATAGCTTCAATGACTTTGGTTGGTTAAGCCAAAAAGAAACTTTGTATTACCTGTCAGAAGAGTCAGGTTATGCCCATCTTTATCTGAAATCCCTGAACGGCAACGCAAAAAAACTGACAGCCGGTACTTTTGAAGTCAGTAATCCACATCTGAGTAAAAATGATCAGTACCTGTATTTTAAAGGCAATGTCAGCCACCCTGGTATTTATGAAATTTACCGCGTCAATTTAAATTCCGGCCAATTAGAGCAAATGACAGCGCTAAAAGGTTCTGCTGATTATCAGTTATCGCCGGATGAAAGCAAGCTGCTGCTTACCTGGTCTAACTCTGTGACTCCACCTGAGTTGTACATGATGGAGAATAAACCTAAAGCTAAAGTCAGCCGTCTGACTCATACCATATCAGCTGAATTGGCGGCGTTAAATCTGGCAGCTCCACAAGTGGTAGCCGTACCATCCAGCCATGGCAAACAACCGGTATTTGCCAAACTCTATTTGCCAAAAGATTACCAGCAAGGTGAAAAACGCCGGGCTGTTATTTTTAATCATGGAGCTGGTTATCTGCAAAACAGCGACTTAGGCTGGTCTGGCTATTTTCGCGAATATCTGTTCCATAACCTATTGATCCAGCGAGGCTATGTGGTGATGGATATGGATTACCGAGCATCTAAAGGCTACGGTCGTGACTGGCGGACCGCGATTTACCGTCAAATGGGCACTCCTGAAATTCAGGATCTGGTTGACGGTGTCAAATACCTGGTTGCCAATGCTCATGTGGACCAACAGCGTATAGGTACTTATGGCGGGTCTTACGGTGGATTTATGACCTTTATGGCGCTGTTCACCGAGCCTGACTTATTTAAAGCCGGGGCGGCGCTGCGTCCTGTCGGAGATTGGGCCTATTATAATCATGGCTACACTTCTAATATTCTGAATACGCCAGATGTAGATCCAATAGCCTATCGTCGCAGCTCGCCTATTTACTTTACACAAGGCTTAAAAGCTAAGTTGTTGATTAATGCTCCTATGGTTGATGACAACGTATTTTTCCAGGATACAGTGCGGGTCGTACAGCGGTTGATTGAGCATGAGAATGCCAATTTTGAAACTGCTATCTATCCGGTTGAGCCGCATGGCTTCCGTCAGCCAAGCAGTTGGCTGGATGAATACAAACGCATTTTCCGCCTGTTTGAACAAGAGTTGTAATGGTGTAAAACAAAGGCTTGTGATATTGGCCGCAGTACAGCTGATTTCACAAGCTATTTTTTCTGACGCAGAAATTTGTAATTTTGCGTAACCCTAAAAAACACCCGCTTATCCCAGACTCTGCTGCAGAGCTTTAGCAGCAGGCTCTGTCAACCTCAGGTTTTTTCCGACAGAAATGATTTCTGACATTTTGATACAACCAGCAGGAGCAGAGCGTTTTACCTTAACCTGGTCAACACAACCAGGGTATAGATATGAAATACAAACTACTGACATTGGCGCTTGCCGCCGCATTGACGCAATTCTCAACTCAGGCTGCGAGCACAGAAAGTACGGCTAAGGTTAATGATTTGCAGCAGATCATGGCTAAAGCTGAAGGCATGAGTAGCAAACTTATTGCTCTGACAGAAGCCTATATCGATGAACAGGAACCCCGTAATCCAATCAATGCGATGTACAGAGGAGACAACAGGTTTAACCATAGCTGGCCAAACTGGTTGTCTAAAGAATTTATTGCCCAGGGAAAAGCAATAGATCTGCGATATAAACAGGCGCTGTTGCACATAGACAAAACACAACTGAAAGGCCAGGACAGCTACACCTATGACATTTTCAGTAACATGCTGGAGCAAAATGCCAGATTAAGCCAATTTCCGTTTGAGCTATTACCACTAAACCAGTTTGTGTTCAGTCCACACAATGTATTTATGCAATTAGCCTCAGGTAAAAGCGCACAGCCTTTTAATAATGCAAAAGATTTTGACAATTTCCTGTTGCGTTCAGAAGCTTTTGTACTATGGATGGAACAAGCCATAGAAAATATGAAATTAGGCATCACGCAAGGTGTAGTACAACCTAAAGCTGTGGTGCTCTCCATGTTGCCACAATTAAAAGCGCAGATTGTTGATGATCCGCTGAACAGTACGCTGATGCTGCCTTTGCAGACGGCAGGCGATAAGCTAAGTGCTGCAGAAAAGCAACGCCTGACCAAAGAATACAGCGATTTTATTGCTAAGCGTTTAACACCGGTATTTAAAAAAGCCAGTGAATTTGTTGAAAACGAATATTTGCCTGCAGCCAGAGAATCTTATGGCTTAAGCGCTTTACCCAATGGCAAAGCCTGGTACGAAATGATGATAGAGGTCAATACCACTATGCCGCTGACCGCAGGGCAACTGCATGAGACTGGCTTAAGTGAAGTGAACCGCATTCATGGTGAAATCGAAAAAGTGAAGCAACAAGTTGGTTTTAAAGGTGATTTAAAACAATTTTTTAAATTTATAAAGGAGGACCCTCAGTTTTATTTTTCTTCAGCTGAAGAGATTATTCAGGCCTATGAGCAAGTCAAAAACCGTATGGCTCAACAGGTCGGCAAGTCTTTTGCTGTATTGCCAAAAGCAGATTACATAGTGCAGCCTTATCCTGAATCTCAGGCAAAATCGGCACCCGGAGCTTCTTATATTCCTGCGGCTGCGGATGGTTCACGCCCTGCGGTGTTTTTTGCCAATACCTATAATCTGCGTGGGCAGCCTAAATATGGTGTAGAAACTTTATCTATCCACGAAGCCGTACCTGGCCATCATTTGCAGTTGAGCCTGCAAAATGAGGTGAAAGCTTTACCCCGCATACGCAGTCAAACCTTTTACACTGTTTTTGCCGAAGGCTGGGCATTGTACGCAGAGAGTCTTGGAAAAGAGCTTGGCTTTTTTAGCGATCCCTATCAGTACTATGGCATGTTAAGCGCTGAGTTGTTCCGTGCTATGCGTTTAGTGGTGGATACGGGTCTGCACGCTAAAGGCTGGAGTCGGGAGCAGGCAATTCAGTACATGCTGGAAAATTCCACCATGGCGGAGTCTGACGTTGTCGCAGAAGTCGAACGATACATGGTGATGCCAGGTCAGGCTTTATCCTATAAGACGGGGCAGCTGAAGATCCGTGAGCTTCGGACTTACGCTGAGCAGGCCTTGGGAGACAAATTTGATGTTAAAACTTTCCA
>NZ_JAIWOI010000054.1 GCF_020217005.1 Rheinheimera sp.
TAATTTAGTTTTACTCGAAGGGATGTTACCTATGCCGCTATTGGAGCGGAAAATTAAAGAATGGGTAGCAGAGCAGACAGGTAACAGTTAATGGCGCAAAGCTTTGCAGTTCGCTTTGATGCGAACTTATGGCTGGTACCCGGAAAAGGTGGATGGCATATGCTGAATCTGCCTTTGCAGCTTTCTGCGGAACTGAAAGATAAATTCAGCCAGCAGATTGCTGGCTGGGGCAGAATAAGAGTTAAAGTTCAGATCGCTGATCAGCATTGGCAAACCTCGTTGTTCCGCGACGATAGCGCTTCTGTGTTTATGTTACCTGTCAAAGCCCGGGTGAGGAGAAACTTAAAGCTTGAAGTGGGCGCTCTTTGTCAGGTTCAGTTAACACTCCCTGAGAGATAGACTAAGCCGCCATAAAGGAACAGACCAAACTGGTCAGCTCCTTTAGGCAAAATCAGGTTCCAATTCGAAGCGTAATAGTTGAGAAGAATAGGGCTGGTACACTTCAAGACACAAAGCCTGTAACAATAAGCGCGGCGCTGCAGCATAGGCCTCATCGTGCGCGTAAAACGCATCCCCCAAAATAGGGTGCCCCAGACTTTGCATATGCAGCCGCAATTGATGTGAACGCCCTGTCACAGGCCTTAGTTCCACTAAACTACTTTGTCCGTCAAAACTTAAACGCTGAAAGTAGGTCAGGGCCGCTTTACCTGTTTTCTGACAGATTTTTTGTAGCGGAGGCTGAGTCAGATCCGCTGTCAGAGGTGCATTAACCATACCTTGCTCAGCGATCTGTCCCCAAACACGTGCCCGGTAGATTTTTTTTACAGAACGTGATGCAAACTGTTGTTTTAGCGCGGCTTCCGCTTTACGACGTAAAGCAAAAACCACTAAACCAGAAGTGCTCATATCCAGTCTGTGTACAAGTTGCGCCAAAGGAAATTGCTGCTGTACTCTATGGAGTAAACAGTCTTGCATCTCTTCACTGCGGCCTGGGTTTGTCAATATACCACTGGGTTTATTTACCACCAGAATGTCTTTGTCCAGATACAAAATATCCAGCCATGGTTCAGCCGGCGGGTTATACACAAAAGGCCTTTGCATCCACTTACTCTTATTTATACAAATGATTAGTACAGATATCACTACTGCTGTTTCAGCTGGGTACCTGAAATTGCTGCTTTATTGCCCATTCGACGTAGTCCCAGTCGTACAGGTAACACTTTGCGCATAAAGGCGCACTAAGATATCGCCAATCTGCAGCTCCAACTTACTTGGGTATATAACGTCAATTCTGGCATACTAGGGCCAACTTTGTATCTAGTTATTTGGTATGACTGAAGCTATTGATGAATTGGCGATTTTACCCGCCACAAAACAAGCCTGGACCTTAGTTTATCAGGACGAATTTCTGTTGGTAGTAAACAAGCCTGCTCATTTACTGACAGTGCCAGGCCGCCATCCACAAAATCAGGATTGCCTGATAAGCCGTGTCCAGCGCGAATTTCCTTCTGCCGCTGTAGTTCACCGATTGGATTACGACACTTCAGGTTTGTTGGTGTTACCTCTGACCAAAAACGCCTTATCTACCATCAGTAAAGAGTTCCAAAGTCGCGGCACAAAAAAAACTTATCAGGCTGTTGTATCAGGAGTACCCACACCCTTAACTGGTACCGTAGATAAAGCTATAGCGCCAGACAAAGACAACAGGCCTTTATACAAAATCAGCCCTGAGGGCAAAGCTTCAGTCACGCACTATCAGGTATTGCAACTGTTACCAGAGTATCAGGCTGCTTTGGTGCAATTAGAGCCTGTAACAGGGCGCTCTCATCAGTTGCGTTTGCATATGCAAAGTATAGGACACGCTATTTTAGGTGATCCTTTTTATGCAAATGCGGCACAACAACAGCAAAGCAGTCGTTTAATGCTGCATGCTGCTGAACTTGAATTTACCCATCCACAGAGCGCTAAACTGATGCACTTTAAGGCTGAGGCTGACTTTTTACAGGCCTTGCGTTGAGGAACACAGCGCAGCCAAGCAACGCACCACAAATCACGCCGTACAAATGGGCGTCTATAGCGACATTAGCATTTATTAATGCCGCCAGCTCAGCATCGGGCCCTTGCCACTGTTCATACAATACCTTCGCACCAACGCCCAGTAAGATAAGCCAACCGGACTGAATTTTGTGTTTGATATCAAACATGGCTCCGACTGTGATGAAACAATGTAACCAACCAGATAATCCAACATAAATTTGGATGTCAGGGCTAAACAAATACAAAAGCACACTGATTCCAGTGCAACCGCATACAAGCAGCAAAGCGAAAGAGTTCAGGCTGTAATACATCTGGTGCAACATCAGTATCAAAATAAAAGCGCCGAGGTTCATCAGCAAATGCCAGTGATTGCTGTGCAACAAATGCCCGGTGACAGCTCGCCAGATTTCCGCTGGTTGTGTTCTGTTGTATTCCAGCGCCGAACGGACACTTTCTGGGAAAAAATGCAGCAACACCAGCACTGCGACAAAAACCAAAATGCTCAGTTGAAAAGAGGAAAAGCCTCGAAAACTCATCAATACCATCGCTTGTTACGTCTAATTGCTGCTATGCAAAAGCATTCGTCGCTTCAGGTCAAGGCTTTTAACGTGAAAAGCCTGATCTGTGATTGATCCGACTGGCCCGACTAGGTAAGGTGAGAGTCTGTCGTAGGTAGGAAAAACAATGATAACAACTCAATTTAAACTTCGGATCCTGACAGCGACTTTGCTGTTTACCAGTTTTACGTCTTTTGCTGCAACACATGATCCTGAAGCCACTACAGGTATAGAGCAAAAACAACTAGTCACAGCCAGGCATTATATGGCTTCAGCTGCTAATCCTCTCGCTGTTAAAGCAGGTGAACAGATCCTGGCTAAAGGAGGCAGTGCCGTCGATGCAGCTATTGCTATGCAGCTGATGCTGGGGTTGGTCGAACCACAAAGTTCTGGTATCGGCGGCGGGCTGTTTTTACTGCATTGGGATAAACAAAAAGCCAGTTTAACTAGTATTGATGGGCGTGAAACTGCCCCAGCAGCGGCGGGACCAGATCTGTTTGTTGAAAATGGCAAACTGATGAGCTGGCGGGAAGCCTTTGTGGGAGGCAAGTCTGTTGGTGTCCCTGGCGTTGTCAAGGCGCTGGAGTTAGCGCATCAGCAGCATGGAGTATTGCCCTGGGCAGAGCTTTTTGCACCTGCTATACAAATGGCAGAGAAGGGTTTTGTGGTGTCGCCGCGTTTAGCGGGTTTACTCAAAGCCAACTGGAATCCGGGACTGGATAAATTTGCCTCAAGTGCAGCTTATTTCAAAACAGAAGGTCAGTGGTTGCCTGCAGGTTTTGTCCGTAAAAACCTGGCCTATGCAGCTTTGCTGCAAAAGATTGCCAAAGAAGGCAGCAAGGCTTTTTATCAGGGGGATAATGCCAAAGCTTTGGTTGCCGCAGTGCAGCAGGCTCCTGTTAATGCGGGGCAAATAAGCCTTGCTGATTTGGCGGGCTACCAGCCTAAGCCTAGGGATCCACTTTGTATCCCTTACCGCCAGTTTAAAATATGCAGTATGGCTCCACCGAGTTCTGGTGGTTTAGCCGTACTGCAGATGATGGGCATGCTGTCGCATCAACCGCTGGCCAAACTTAAACCGAATTCAGTTGAAGCCATTCATTTGATCAGTCAGGCAGCTAAGCTTGCTTTTGCCGATCGGGAACGTTTTGCGGCCGATCCGGATTTTGTCAAAGTACCGGTTCAGGGCTTGTTAGCCCCTGATTATCTGAAACAACGAGCTGCTTTATTAACCGCGACAGAAGGCGCAGCAGCCCTGGCTGGTGAGCCCGAAGGCGCAGAACCTTTGGCATCAGGCCATGCTATTGAATTTGCCAACACCAGTCATTTGTCTGTGGTGGATGCGAAAGGTAATGCCGTCAGTATGACCACCAGTATCGAAAATGCCTTTGGCTCCGGCATTTTTGTCAATGGCTATCTGTTGAATAATCAACTGACGGATTTTTCGTTGCAGGCCAAAGTGGACGGTTATTGGGTCGCTAACAGAGTTGAAGCGAAGAAAAGACCCCGTTCTTCAATGGCTCCTATGATGGTGTTTGATAAAGACGGCACTCTGCTTTATATCACAGGTTCCCCCGGAGGCAGTCGTATTATCAACTATGTGGCGCAAAATTTAGTGGCGGTACTTGACTGGGGGATGGATGCGCAGCAAGCCGCGAATTTACCGCGTTTTAGCCACAGAAATGATGGATTAGTGCTGGAGCAAAACACCAACTTAAGTCAGTTAGTGCCGGCTTTGCTGGAGCTGGGTTATCAGCCCAAATTGGCCGATTTAAATAGTGGTATTCATGCGATTAAAATCACAAAAGACCGCTTGGAAGGCTCAGCCGATCCAAGGCGTGAAGGCATAGCGGCTGGTCGCTAACACAAAAAATCAGGACAATAGATGAGTATTAACGTAACAACAGAGCAGGGCGTATTAACCCTGACGCTGAACAGACCAGATAAAAAAAATGCACTGAACAAGCAAATGTACCAGCAATTGGTTGAGCAGCTGCAACAGGCGGTAAAAAACGATACGGTCAAAGTGGTCCTGCTGCAAGGCTCAGCAGAGTGTTTTTCGTCAGGCAATGATTTAGCCGATTTCTTGCAAAGTGGTGAGCTGAACGATACACATCCAACTGTGATGTTTTTGTATGAAATGGCAAAATTTCCAAAACCTGTAGTGGCCGCTGTTGCTGGTCTGGCTATAGGTATTGGTACTACAGTGCTGCTGCATTGTGATTTAGTCTACAGCACAGCGGATTGCCGTTTTCAGTTGCCTTTTACCCAACTGGGGTTATGTCCTGAGGCGGGCTCGAGTCTGTTGTTGCCTTTATTGATAGGGCATCAGCGCGCCAGCAGCATGTTACTGCTGTCTGAAGCTATAGATGGCAACGAAGCCTGGCGTATAGGCATAGTGAATCAATTGGTGGCGAAAGAAGAGTTGCTGGAATTTGCCTTGAGTAAGGCAAAAAAACTGGCCGCTTTGCCAACTGATGCGGTGCAAAGCAGTAAAAAGCTGATGAAAAGTGGCAGCGCAGTGCAACAGGCTATAGGTTTGGAGTTGGCGGACTTTAGTCGTTTATTAAAAGGGCCGGATTGCCAGCAGGTGATACAGCAGTTTTTTAAACGTTAACTCATAACCCGAAAACCTGAGGGCGACCTCTATGGTCGCCCGTCTCTCGCCTGACTTGATAGCGAAAAGGTTATCAGACGTCAGTTCTTGAGTAAGGATTCGGCTTTACTCCTTCAACCAACCAACGACCTTCTTCTTTCACCATTTTAACAATACGTAGTTCTATCTTTTTATTGCCGTTACTCTTACCTTCAAACAACATAGTGATTTCTGCGTGGTTGCCATACTGTTCGCGCAAATTTTTACCTGTCCGGTCAATGCTGATGTTTACTTCATCAAAACTCATGTTGTATAAAGTCCGCACTACACCGCGGGTGTTGCCATAGGCGTCCAGTATCCTGGCGTAAGATTCTGTGCTCAGGGCTTTGGCACGCTCCAGATCTTTTGTGGTATACAGAGAATGAAAAAATTCGCCAGCCGCAAATTCAGGTGAGCCCAAATCCGCATTCACTTTAGGTGCATCATCAGAACAAGATAACAACAGCAGTGAAAAGATCAGCACGAAAAACTTTTTCATTGGAATAGCCCAAAATTAATAATCAAGTTACAGTCTGGGGAAATATGCGGTAAAAGTAAAGAAAAAGGCCACAAAAGTGGCCTTTTTGTAAATCTAAGCAATTGATTAAGCTTGTAATTCGCTTTCTGTGAAAAAGTCAGCAAACAAGGCGCTGGATAAGTAACGCTCTGTTGAACTAGGAATAATCACCACAATATTTTTACCGGCGTTTTCTGGTTTTTCCGCCAGACGTTTAGCTGCAACCACAGCTGCACCTGAGGATATACCTGCCAAAATACCTTCTTCTTTCATCAGACGGTGCGCCATGGCTATGGCGTCATCATTGCTGACCGTTTCTACCGCATCAATAATGGACAAATCCAGATTGCCGGGAATGAAGCCTGCACCAATGCCCTGAATTTTGTGTGGTCCGGGTTTAATTTCCTGACCAGCCCTGGCCTGAGTAATCACTGGTGAATCAATAGGTTCAACTGCAACGCTGACAAGAGGATGTTTTTTCTCATGTTTGATGTAACGGCTGACACCGGTAATAGTACCCCCTGTACCTACACCTGCTACGAAGATGTCAATGTTACCATCTGTGTCATTCCAAATCTCAGGACCAGTAGTATCAAAGTGGATCTGAGGGTTGGCCGGATTTTCGAATTGTTGCAACAGCACGTACTTATCGGGCTCTGACGCCAGAATTTCTTTAGCTTTTTCGATGGCTCCCTTCATACCTTTAGCGCCTTCAGTCAGCACTAAATTAGCGCCTAACGCTTTGAGCAACTTACGGCGTTCTAAGCTCATAGTTGCAGGCATGGTCAGGGTCAAAGCATAACCCCGGCTGGCCGCCACAAAAGCCAAAGCTATACCTGTGTTACCAGAGGTAGGTTCAATAATCTCTTTACCTGGACCTAACAGACCTTTTTTCTCCGCATCCCAAATTAATGCGGCGCCTAAGCGGCATTTTACAGAGAAGCTTGGGTTACGGGATTCAATTTTAGCAAATACGTTAGCACCGGAAGTAACGCGCTTCAGGCGGACCAGAGGCGTGTTACCGATAGAGAGAGAGTTGTCTTCATAGATCTTTGACATAATAAAAAACCTTCAGGGTCTGATGATTGGTTATAAGAATACTAGGCCCAAGTTAAAACGAAAGAAAAGATTTGATATATGATATTCCCAACGTCAAAGGATTAAGCGGTACAGCATGATTTTCAAAAGCACAGAACACTATATTTTATCGCCAGAGTTAGCATTGGCAGTGAACGCCGCTGTTACTTTAGAAAAACCTTTATTGATCAAAGGTGAACCAGGTACGGGCAAAACCCGCTTAGCAGAAGAGCTGGCCGCGAGTTTAGGCACTGAATTAATTAACTGGCAAATTAAGTCCACCAGTAAAGCTCAGCAAGGTTTGTATGAATATGACGCTGTATCACGCTTACGGGACGGCCAGTTGGGTAGCGAGCGGGTTGCCAACATTAGCAATTACATTAAACCAGGCAAGCTATGGACTGCTTTTACTGCAGAAAAACGTCCTGTGTTGTTGATCGACGAAATCGATAAAGCTGATATCGAATTTCCCAACGATTTATTGCATGAGCTGGACAGGATGTCTTTTGATGTCTACGAAACAGGCGAACGCATTGCAGCAAAACAAAGACCTATAGTGGTGATCACCTCGAATAACGAGAAGGAATTGCCTGATGCATTTTTACGTCGCTGCTTTTTCCACTATATACGTTTTCCTGACAAAGATACGTTAACGCAAATAGTGCTGGCGCATTTCCCGACCCTGCAGGCCGATTTACTGACAGCGGCGCTGGAGGTGTTTTTTGATTTAAGAGCAGTAGATGCCTTAAAGAAAAAGCCATCAACCTCGGAGCTTTTGGATTGGTTAAAGCTGTTACTGGCTGAACAGATAGCGCCGTCTGTACTGCATGATAAGCAACATCAGGGGGGATTAATGCCCTTGTATGGCGCCTTGCTGAAAAACGAACAGGATGTTGCCCTGCTTGAAAAACTGGCGTTTATGACCCGTCGTCCTGGACGTTGATATGCTGATTTCGTTCTTTTTGACCTTGCGTAAATATGGCCTGAAATCCAGCATCACCGAACTTATGGATTTACTCAAAGCATTACAACAGCAGATAATTTTTGCCAGTACTGATGATTTTTATCTGTTGTCGCGTTTGTGTCTGGTCAAAGATGAAGGCCAATACGACAAATTTGACCGGGCTTTTGCGGAATACTTTGATGGTGTTGACGTATTGGATTTAGCTTCACTTATTCCGGATCACTGGCTGCTGCCAGGCTTAATCCGTCAGTTAAGTGACGAAGATAAAGCTAAGCTGGCCTCTTTGGGGGGCCTCGAGCAGTTGCTCGAGCAATTTAAGCAGCGTTTAAAGGAGCAGCAGGAAAAGCACGCAGGCGGCAATAAATGGATAGGCACCGGCGGCTCCTCGCCTTTTGGCGCTTATGGTTTTCATCCTGAAGGCATCAGAGTGGGCCAGCAGGGCAGTGGCCAGCGCCGTGCAGTAAAAGTCTGGGATAAAAGAGACTTTAAAGAGTTTGATCAAAATGCTGAACTTAATCACAGAGCTATGCAACTGGCGCTTCGGCAACTGCGGCGCTTCGCTCGTACGGGGCTGGCCACTGAACTGGATTTAAACGGCACCATAAAAGCCACAGCACAGCAGGCCGGCTGGCTGGATTTACAGTTTCAGAGCGAGCGTCACAATGCTGTAAAAGTGCTGATGTTTTTTGATATTGGCGGCTCTATGGATGATTACATTCATGAATGTGAACAACTCTTCGCTGCTGCTCGAACTGAATTTAAGCATCTGGAATTTTTTTATTTTCATAACTGCGTTTATGAGCAGGTATGGCGCACTCATCAAAGGCGTCATGCTGATGCAGTGTCTATTACTCAGCTATTGCAGACCTACCACAGTGACTACAAAGTGATTTTTGTCGGTGATGCCACTACGGGGCCCTATGAAATTACCTACCCTGGAGGCAGTGTTGAGCATTTTAACGCTGAATCCGGGGAAGTCTGGCTGAAACGCCTGTTAGCGCACTTCACAAATGCAGTGTGGCTGAATCCACAACCACAAGCCTGGTGGAGTCATTATCACTCCATTGAGATACTGCAAAAACTGATGCAAAACCAAATGTATGGTATGACCTTGGATGGTTTAAGCGGCGCGATCCGCCATTTATCCAAGCGGCATTGAAAAGGTCAGTCGAACTGATTAAAGTGATTTATTCATCAGGCATTTAGCTAGGAATTGTGATGCAGCACGAACCGCAGGACCATCCGGAGATCAGAGAAGTCGCGCCTGACACTTTTGTCGATGAAACAGGTCATCAACTGACCAAAAAAGAAGTACGGCAAATAGTGACGCCTCATGCCTTTACCGTCGCTGAGCCATTGATAGGACAGCCCCTGGCTAAGCCTTTGCGTAGGGGCTTAGCTATGGCAATTGACGGCTTAATAATCAGTGGCCTTGCATCTGCCAGTTTGGTTTTTGTTTTGCCCACTATGTTGTATTTGTGCTGGAACAGGTTCAAGGCCCAAAAGAAAAACCACCTGCTTTTAATGGTGTTTGCAACCTTATGTATGCTGAGTACGCTGACTTGGGCACCCCAACTTGTCCAGAATGAGTCAACATCGGCCGCCGATCTGGACTTGACGCCAACTGCGGCTGCAGAGCTGGCAGATGTCTCTCTGGCACTTTCAACTCAGGATTGTGATGCAAGTTGCGCCGACCAGAAAACAAAAAATCTGGCGCTAGAGTTGCAAAATTCAGGCGTAAGTATCAAGCAGCAAAAAGATCTGCTGGACGGAATTCTTGATTTAACTGAACTGAAAGGTGCGGAAAAACGCGCTTTAATTGAAAAGTATGTGGCGGAGCCAAAAGCTGTTGCCGAGTCTGCAGAAACCGCACCAAAAGAAACAGCATCTTATTCTGTACTGGATAAATTAAAGAACTCCGATTACAGCCTGATCAAATGGGTCAAAGGTATAATGGCAGATTTTGGTTTGGGTTTTGGCTGGGCTATGTTGTATTTCACTTTTTTTATCAGTTGGAATAACGGCCAAACGATAGGCAAGCAATTGGCCCGTATCAGGGTGGTGCAGTTGGATAATCAGCCTTTAACTTTATGGGCATCATTTAGCCGGCAAGGGGGATATGGCGCTGGTCTTGCGACAGGGTTAATTGGATTTGCACAAATACTCTGGGATCCAAACCGACAGGCTATACAAGATAAAGTCGCCAGCACAGT
>NZ_JAIWOI010000055.1 GCF_020217005.1 Rheinheimera sp.
AGTTCTGTATAGTCCTCCTGCTTGAGGGGGCTGCTTTATTGACGGCGCATCGTCGTCACTGTTGTTTTGGCAGTACCCGCTGGCATTAGCTCACTGCATCTGACTTCCATCCCATTGCAGATGGTACTACTATGGTGCCGGGGGCGGGTTTGCTGCAACTCCAGTTCGTTTGGGGTCTTTCGTTGTGGCTGATTTCAGCGAAATTAAGCTAGAATAGCGACCAATTCAGCAACTCATGAAAAGAAGTTGCGCTTATGACAAGGGTATTCTGAATGAAAAATGTGCTGATCAGCGGCTCAGGCCTGTTTACACCCAATGAAACTGTGACCAATGAAGAGTTAGTGGCCAGTTTTAATCAGTATGTCGATTTATTTAACGAGCAATATGCTGATGACATCGCTGCGGGGGAATTGGCTGCTCTTGAGTATTCCAGCTGCGAATTTATCGAAAAAGCCTCAGGCATAAAATCTCGCCATGTGCTGCACAAAGAAGGTATTTTAGACCCAGCTATCATGATGCCCGTATTCGCTAAACGTGGTGAAGACGAACATCCTGAAATGGTCGAAATGGCGATTGTCGCCGCGCAGGAAGCTATGGCCCAGGCTGGAAAAACAGCTCGTGACATTGACCTGATTATCTGCGCTGCTTCCAATATGCAGCGACCTTATCCGGCCTTATCTATCGAGTTGCAGCAAGCATTAGGTGCTGCAGGTTATGCGTTTGATATGAACGTCGCTTGCTCTTCCGCCACTTTTGCTATCAGTAATGCGGTGAATGCCATCCGTGGGGGCATGGCCAGAGTAGTGTTGGTGGTTAATCCTGAATTTGCCTCACCTCAGGTGAATTACACCAGTCGTGATAGCCATTTTATTTTTGGTGACGTTTGTACTGCCACTATTATCGAAGCAGAGGAGACGGCCACAGCTGACAATGCTTACCGAATTTTAGGGATGAGCTTAAAAACCGAATTCTCTAATAATATTCGTTGCGATGTAGGCTACACCGAACATTGTCATCCACAAACCGATCCTGAAGCTCCATTTTTTAAGCAGCAGGGCCGTAAGGTGTTTAAAGAATTGCTGCCTATAGTTGCTGATGTGATTTTAAATGAAATGCAACGTCTGGCTGTTGCGCCGGATGATTTAAAACGTTTATGGCTGCATCAGGCCAATATCAATATGAACTTGTTTGCTGCAAAAAAAATCTTAGGCAGAGATCCTCTACCGGAAGAGGCTCCTTTGGTACTAGATACCTATGCCAACACTGCATCAGCGGGGTCTATTATTGCCTTTCATAAAAACAAAGAAGGCATTGCATCAGGTGAAAAAGCTATTTTATGTTCCTTTGGTGCAGGTTATTCAGTAGGTTGTCTGGTGCTGGAAAAACGCTAAAAAAATGAAGTGGAGCCGGGTCAGAGAAGGTAGCTAACACTCTGACCTGACTCCATTTGTATAGTTACAACTGTACTACTGAATTTTGCTCATAGCTGACCTGGGTAGGCGCATAAGCATCGGCCTCGTCGTCGTTTAGCCAGGTTTGACCATCCACTACATATCTGAATTGGTACTGCTTTTCTTTATCCAGATTTAAACTGGCGGTGAAGTCGCCTGTTTTGGTCTTTTTCATCAATACTGCTTGCGTGTCCCAGTTATTAAAGTCTCCAGCTAATGCCACAGTCTGGGCTTGCGGAAACTGATGACCTGCAAAAGTAAAAGTTACTTTGCATACTGGTTTGGTTTTTAAATACTGTTTACTGATACTCATCGCTGCTTCCTTCCTGAATTAGCCCTTTGCATCTGAAATTGCAGCTTTGTGGACTGTACAACTAGCCCCAGCCATCAAGGGCAACTCCAATGACCTTGGGTATAAATAAAACTACACTATATCTCTTTGTGATGACAATAAAGTGTCTAAAAAACAACCAGGTTGTGGTCTTGTCCACCATAACCAAGCCAGAGCAGTCGCCAAAATAACTTTCTGGAATTTGTATAGAAGAATTTGCTATTTGGCACTGAAGTTGTAACTAAATATGTCGAAACTTCACATTCCTGCCTTCGTCTTGTCAGCGGTTTACAGGGGTGGATCAGCTGTAAAGCCTTTGCTGTAAGGCTTTGTCCTGAATAAAAGCACAGGGCTGGAAAAAACAACAGGCTAAACTAAAAGCCAGCAGATAAAAAAGCTAACAACTCCGGTTACAGTCTGGGCCAAACGGACTGTAAGATGACGTTAGATAAACTTGTGACCAAAGGACTAAAAATGGCAGGTAAGTGGATAAAAGTTGGGGTTCCGATATTGATTGTGGTGGGCTCTGTAATTTTGGCTTCTGCATTTGTTGCGGGGAAAAAGCCGCCGGAGCAAAAAAAAGAAGAACGGAAAAACCTTTTTGTCGACGTCAAACCTGTCAGCCGGCAAAACCTCACCTACCAAGTCTGGTCTCAGGGGTCAGTGCAGCCTAAAGTCATTACCAGCCTGACCTCGGAAGTTAATGGTGTCATTGTCAAAGTGGCGGATAACTTTATTGAAGGTGGTTTTTTCCGCGCTGGCGACTTACTGATTCAGGTAGAACAATACGACTACCTCACCGCAGTGAAACTGGCTGAAGCCAATCTGGCCAGGGCCCAGGCTTTATTGGAAGAAGAAAAAGCCCGGGGTAAAGTGGCTGCCAAAGAATGGAGTGAATTCAGCGCAGGCCAGGCGCCAGAGCTGGGTTTGCGTCGTCCTCAGTTAGCTCAGGAGCTTGCTAACGTGCGCTCAGCCGAAGCTGAACTGGAAAATGCCAAGCGTAATCTAATCCGCACTGAAATCCGTGCTCCTTATGACGGTATAGTGAAATTGAAAAATGCCAATATAGGCCAGTTTATCAGCAGAGGCTTTAACTTAGGCACTATCTATGGCACCGATCTGGCTGAAGTAAGACTGCCATTGTCGGATAACGATATTGGCTATTTAAATATGCCGGGTTTAACTCCGTCAGAACAACAACAGCCTGACGTGTTGCTTTCGGCCGAAGTGGCAGGGCAGCAGTTAAGCTGGAATGCCAAACTGGTGCGTACTGAAGGTATGTTAGACGATGAAAACCGGGTAATTTATGCGGTTGCTGAAGTGAAGGACCCCTATAGGTTAAAAGATCAAGGTCAACCGCCTCTGCGCTTTGGTCGTTTCGTTAAAGCGCGTATTGATGGAAAAACCGGCGACAACCTGGTGTTGCTTGAGCGGCACTTATTAAAACCAGACCAAAAAGTACTCACCATCAGTAATGACAACAAATTGCATATCCGTAGCGTAACAGTACAGCGAATGGATGAAGACTACGCTTATGTCAGTGCGGGTTTAGAACCAGATGAACAGTTGGTTTTAACAGCTATTGCAAACCCTCTGGAGGGGATGGTGTTGCGCACTGGAGCTGACCCTGTGGTCGATGAGGCGGAAAAGTCCAAAACAGCCATAGCAGCTACTGAACAGGGAGAGAAACGCTAATGCAGCAGTTGGACCAAACCCATAAGGGCTGGTTAGCCTGGTTTGCCCGCAACAGTGTGGCATCAAATCTACTGATGGTTATTTTATTACTGGCGGGGATAGCCAGTATTTTTACCATCAAAAAACAAACCTTTCCTGAAATTCAGTTGGAGCAGGTCACTATTCGGGTGGCTTATTTGGGAGCTGCACCGCAGGAAGTTGAAGAAGGCATAGTGGATAAAATTGAGGAGTCACTGCGCAGTCTCAATGGTATTAAGAAAATCCGTTCTACAGCAGTAGAAGGGATGGGGACTGTAAATGTCGAAATTCAGTCTGGTTATGACATTCAGGAAGTGATGAATGAAATTAAGATGCAGGTGGATTCGATCTCGTCTTTTCCTGAACAAACTGAACGACCTGTTGTGTACAACACCAAGTTTCAAAGCAATGTCCTGTGGTTGTCTGTCTATGGTGATACCGATCAGCGCGGTTTAAAAGAGTTTGCCAAAGACGTGCGTGATGAGCTGAAAAAACTACCTGGCGTCAGCAAAGTTGAAGTGGTGGGAGCTTTGGGGTACGAAGTGTCCATCGAAGTTTCAGAATACAAACTACGTGAATACGGTCTGACCTTTAATCAAATAGTGACTGCGGTACGTGGTAGTTCAGTGGATTTGCCGGGAGGCTCAATCAAAGCTGATAACGGTAATATTTTATTACGCGCTAAAGGTCAGGCTTACCGCCAGCAAGACTTTGCTGACATAGTACTGATCAACAGAGCCGATGGAACCCGCTTATTGTTAGGGGATATCGCCCAAATTAAAGACGGTTTCGTTGAAATGGAATCGTATTCTACCTTTAACGGTAAGCCCTCAGTGTCGATCAAAGTTGATGCCGTGGGCGAGGACAATACCTTAAAGATTGCCGCTGCAGTGAAAGACTATGTAGTAAAGAAAAAAGCTGACTTACCAGACAGCATGAACATAGACTATTGGGGCGACTCCAGCTACTACCTGCAAGGCCGGTTAGACCTAATGACCGATAATATGTTGATGGGGGCATTATTGGTCCTGGTGAGCCTGACGCTGTTCCTGGAGTTCCGTGTTGCCTTCTGGGTAATGGTCGGCATTCCTGTGTGCTTCCTGGGTACCATAGCTCTGATGCCTTTATCTATGTTTGACGTGTCGATCAATATGATCAGTTTGTTCGGGTTTATCTTGGTTCTGGGCATATTAGTGGATGATGCCATCATCATAGGTGAAAGCGCGTACACCGAAATTGAGAAATATGGTAAGTCGGCAGAGACAGTGATCCGCGGTGCTCAGCGCGTTGCTATGCCTGCAACTTTTGGTGTGATGACCACTATAGCCGCTTTTATACCCATGTTGATGGTTGGAGGACCACAAGGCCCTATTTGGGAATCTATTGCCTGGGTGGTGATTTTATGTCTGATTTTCTCGATGGTCGAATCCAAGTTTATTTTACCAGCACACTTAATAGCGATGGACAGTAAACCCTGGGATCCGCAACGCAAAGGGCTGTTTTATGGCGTGGGCAGAACTTGTAGTAATGGGTTGAAATTTGTCCGGGTTAAAGTGTCATCTGCGACAGACCGTTTCGTATTTGGCCGCTATAAAAAGGCGATCGAGTGGTGTATCGAATACCGTTATATCACGGCGACCAGCTTTTTCGCCATGATGGTGCTGATGATTGGCTTGATGGCTGGTGGTCATGTGCGCTGGGTGTTTTTCCCCAATATCCCAAGTGACTTTATCAACGCTAATTTAACCATGATGGAAGGATCATCCGGCAAAGCTACTGTGCAAGCAATGCAGCAATTGGAAGCTGCGCTGGTAAAAACTAACGAACAGATAGTGGCAAAAGGGGAAGAGGGCTTAATGAAGCACCGCCTGACCTTTACTGAATCTGATACGACTGGTCAATTAGTGATTGAACTTGAAAAAAGTGAAGGCCGTAACATCGATGCTAATGAATTTGTGCGGTTGTGGCGCGAGCAAATACCGGAAATTGCTGGCATCAAAACTCTGCAGATCTTCTCTTCAACCAGCGGCGGTGGTGGCGGTGATATTTCTTTCCAGCTAAAAAGCAAAGAACTGGACCAGCTGCGTCTTGCGACTGAGGAACTTAAAGCTGCAATGTTAGCTTACCAGGGGGTTTATGATATCGAGGACAGTATCAGCGGTGGTAATGACGAAATTGTACTGAAAATTAAACCTCAGGCTGAAGCTTTGGGTCTTAGTTTGTCGGATTTAGCCACTCAGGTGCGTTATGGCTTTTATGGCGCTGAAGCACAACGTATCCAGCGTGATGGTGAAGAAGTTAAAGTGATGGTGCGTTATCCAAAAGAAGAGCGCCGCTCAGTGGGCAATCTGGAGAATATGAAAATACGTACAGCGTCAGGTGCTGAAGTACCATTTTCTCAGGTCGCAGAGTATAAAGCTCAGCCGAGTTATTCCGCCATTAACAGGGTAGACGGTGAACGTTCCGTTACGATAAGTGCTTCGGTGGACAAAGCTTTGGCGGAGCCTATGAAGATCACCAAAGAGTTGCAGGAAAAGGTTTTGCCGGTATTGGCAGAAAAATACGGCATTGAAACTGCGTTAGAAGGCGCTAGTCTGGAAGAGGCGGATGCGATGACTGACTTGGCCCTGGGTTTCCTGTTAGCGCTTTTTGTGATTTATGCGCTGCTGGCTATACCGCTGAAATCCTATACTCAGCCACTGATTATCATGTCCGTGATCCCTTTTGGCTTAATTGGCGCTATTTTAGGCCATATGTTGCTTGGTTTAAGCGTCAGCATTATGTCTTTGTTTGGGCTGATAGCACTTGCTGGCGTTGTAGTAAATGACTCGCTGGTGATGGTGGACTACGTCAATGAATCCCGCCGCAACGGTATGCCGCTGAAAGATGCAGTTGTTGGGGCTGGCACCAGACGTTTCAGACCTATTATGCTGACCTCCTTAACTACCTTTTTAGGTTTGGCGCCTATAGTGCTGGAAAAGAGCTTACAAGCGCAAATTGTAGTGCCTATGGCTGTGTCATTGGCTTATGGTATCTTGTTTGCCACTGTAATTACTTTGATTCTGATCCCGGCTTTGTATGTGATTTTGGATGACTTTCTGGGGTTGTTCAGAAGTAAAACACCGGAAGACAGCAGCTATCCAATTGACGAGTTACCACTGCAGAAGTGATAAAAATGGGGTCAGATCACATTGGTTACGTGTAACTAATGTGATCTGACCCCATTTTTAAAAGAGTATTTAATCAACACTCGATAATATTTACCGCCAACCCACCACGCGACGTTTCTTTGTATTTACTTTGCATATCACGGCCTGTGTCCCACATGGTTTTAATCACTTTATCCAGCGATACCTTGTGCTCTCCTGTGCCACGTAATGCTAAACGTGAAGCGTTAATGGCTTTAATAGAACCCATGGCATTACGTTCAATACAAGGCACCTGCACTAAACCACCTACAGGGTCACAGGTCAGGCCCAGGTTATGTTCCATGCCAATTTCAGCGGCGTTTTCGACATGATCGACAGAGCCGCCCAAAATTTCGGTCAAAGCACCTGCCGCCATAGAGCAAGCTACGCCTACTTCGCCCTGACAACCAACTTCAGCCCCTGAAATCGATGCATTCTTTTTATATAAAATGCCTATGGCAGCTGCAGTTAACAGGTAACGGCAGTAAATGTCCGGCGTCACAGGCTGAATGTATTTGTCGTAATACATCAGCACAGCAGGAATAATTCCGGCAGCGCCATTAGTAGGGGCAGTGACTACCCGGCCACCTGCTGCGTTTTCTTCATTTACCGCCAACGCAAATAAGTTCACCCAGTCCATCACCTGCAGCGGATCAGCGCTTTTTTCCGCCATTAATCGTTTATGCAGGGCCGGGGCGCGGCGTTTTACTTTTAAGCCACCAGGTAAAATGCCCTCAGTACGAATACCCCGTTGTACGCAGTCATACATGGTTTGCCAGATTTTACCCAGCTCATCCTGAATTTGTTGTTCACTGCGCAGCACCTTCTCGTTTTCCATCATCAAACCTGCGATGGACAAGCCGTTTTCTTTACACAGTTTCATCAGCTCGGCGCCACTTTCAAAAGGGAAAGGGGGGGGATTGTTGGCGGCAAACTGGCTGGCGGCTTCTTTTTCTTTGGCAAAATCTTCGGCTTTGACAATAAAACCGCCACCAATAGAGAAATAAATTTCGCTAAACAGCACTTCATGACCGGCATAGGCTATTAGCTCCATACCGTTTGAATGCTCCTTTAAGGTTTTGCGGCGGTGAAATACGATAGCGCCTTCTTTTGGAAAGTCGACAGCGCGTTTTTGGTCCAGCAGTATTTGCTGAGAGTCGTCTACGGTTTTTAATAACGCGGGAATAGCATCTGGATTAATGTTTTCCGGTAAAAAACCGGACAACCCCAAAATGACCGCCTTACCTGTACCGTGACCAATACCGGTTTGACCTAAAGAGCCAAACAGCTCAGCTTTAACACCGGTGACCTGGTCAAATAACCCCAGGGCTTGCAGGTTTTCACAGAATTTTTTGGCAGCACGCATTGGGCCTACGGTATGAGAACTGGATGGGCCAATACCAATGCTGAACATATCAAAAGCACTAATAATCATTCGAGTCTGCTTTTCGTTGTAAGAATTGGGCGCCATTCTAACGGAAGCAAATTAATTTCGTAACTCAACTGGTAACTGGTCGGTGCTTATTACAGCAGAAACTGTATACGGTGCTGTGCCGATTTGATTACAGTCACCCTTGGGGGGAAGGGCAGCGACAAGCCGCGGCCTCTGCGGCCCCCGCCCGTCTAATGACTCGGTGGCAGGGTTTTGTACCGCCTCTACTATGATTAAAAGCGCAGCTGTTGTGTAAGGGAATTGAGGATTGCCGCCGTAGCCCCCCAAATCAGATGCGGGCCGTAGGGAATAAAATGCACTAAATGGGACTGACCGCGCATGGCAAAATAGTCGCTATGAGTATTTTGTGGATCAGTGACAAAAGACAATGGCAGCCAGAAGGCAGATTCAACTTCAGCCAGCTGCAGTTGAAGCTCAACTTCTTCGGTTAAAAAAGCAATCCAGGGTTGGATGAGAAAGCCTGTGCCAGTGACATAGCTGGGTAATTGGCCTACTAACTGTAGTAGTTCCGGCGCTATACCCGTCTCCTCGTAGGTTTCCCGTAATGCTGCCTGCTGGCTTTGCTCATCAGCTTCGATTTTTCCGCCGGGAAAACTGATTTGCCCAGGATGATGTCTCAGCTCTGAGCTGCGTTTCGTCAGCAATAATTGCAATTCCCCCTGCTGTTCCCTTAGCACCACTAAGACGGCAGCAGCTTTGCTTTTTTCCAGCCGCAACTGCACAGCATGTTTTGCAGGTTGCAGGAGAAAACGTTGTAGAAACTGCTGCCTGTTCATGGTATCAATCCGTTATTACAGGCCTGGCAATCTGCCCCAACAAAGGCAGAATTTTATTAACCTTATGAAAGGTTTCTTCGTATTCAGCATCCACTTCGGAGTCTGCCACTATACCACCACCGGCCCAGCAATAGGCCTGACCTTGCGCCAGCACCAGAGTCCGGATAGCAATATTGGTATCCATGTCTCCGT
This sequence comes from Rheinheimera sp., assembly GCF_020217005.1. Taxonomy (GTDB): domain Bacteria; phylum Pseudomonadota; class Gammaproteobacteria; order Enterobacterales; family Alteromonadaceae; genus Pararheinheimera. The sequence continues at coordinate 9,105 of NZ_JAIWOI010000055.1, forward strand.
TGCTGTTGATATAGCCTATTGCGCCGCAATACACTGAACGGCTATTGGGTTCTAACTCGGCAATGATTTGCATGGCGCGTACTTTAGGGGCGCCGGTAATAGAACCGCCGGGAAAAGCGCCTCGTAATAAATCACAAGCATCTGCACTGGGGCTTAAAGTGCCGGTAATGGTGCTGACCAGATGATGTACAGCCGGAAAAGACTCAATGGCAAACAAGGCTGGCACTTTGACTGTGCCCGGTACACAATGTTTACCTAAATCATTACGCAGCAAATCCACAATCATGACATTTTCAGCTCTGTCTTTTGGCGCCGCTTGCAGTTCTGCAGCGCTTTGTTGGTCAAGCTCCGGATCAGCAAAACGTGGTCTGGTGCCTTTGATTGGTTTAGTTTCGACCTGACCCGCTTTGAGCTGTAAGAAGCGTTCCGGAGATAAACTCAAAACTGCACCCTGCGGCAGTCGTAAAAAAGCAGAAAAAGGTGCAGCATTTTTGCTGCGCAGAGTTAAATAGGCCTGCCATTCATCACCACTGTAACTGGCGCTAAAGCGCTGAGCCAGATTAATCTGATAACAATCGCCGCTTCGCAGGTAGCTTTGCACCTGATCAAACTTTTGGCCGTAGCTGGGCTTGTCCATATTGGCATGCCAGTCAGAGGTTAAGGCAAAAGTCGCAGGCTGCTGTACTGTTGCAAACAGCTTTGAAGTGGTTTCCCATTGCTGTTTTGCATCGCCGCGATAATCCACATACCAAAGTTGCTGTTGTTGTTTATCCAGAATCAGAGCCCACAGATAAATACCAATAGCCATATCAGGTAATAATGCTCCTGTGTCAAAAGCTTGTGGCACAGGTTCAATCACAGAACCCAGATCATAACTAAAATAACCTAAAGCACCG
>NZ_JAIWOI010000056.1 GCF_020217005.1 Rheinheimera sp.
CCAATAAAAGGTAAATTTTGCTGTTCAGCTGGCTTTGTCTGGTGTGGGAAATAGCGGTTGGTTAATTGCTGTAAGGCGCCAAAGGGATCCATCTGCAATAACTGGCTTTGACCCTGTTCGGTTTGGGTTAATTCGCCCTTTTGATAAACCAGGGTAGCGACAGGCCGAGCGACCAGAATATCAAAACGACTGTTGACATGCTGACTGGCTGCTGAGTCTAGCAACATGGACCATGGTTCTGCTGCAATAGCAGAAAAATACTCGAGCAGATGCGTTGCCTTGGCATCTAACTTTAAAAACTGTGACATAAATCGTCTCGTAAAACGGGCTGGTTCCGGCAAAAATACGTCTGTTGACTAGCCGCTGGATCTGTTGCGCTGTATGATATCAGCATTAGTTAACCTGAACACGAAAAATGCCTTTTGGTCTGGATGCAGAACAGCCAACAGGAAATTTCACAACCACAGAACTTATATTACCCGAAATATTTAGAGTTGTAGCGCGACGACAAGCGAGTGAGTCTTTTGGCGCATAGGTCACTATGTGGTCGGGGCAAAAAGCGCAATCAACAAAACTACAGCGTCTAGATCGACGGGGAATAATGGAAGGGCACAGTATGACGGTGATTCGCCAGCAAGACTTTATCGACAGCATTGAAGATGCGTTACAGTATATCTCCTTTTATCATCCACTGGATTTTGTCCAGGCTTTGGAAAAGGCCTACCACAAAGAGCAAAACCAGGCCGCTAAAGATGCGATAGCGCAAATCCTGATCAACTCCCGAATGTCAGCTGAAGGCAACAGACCTATCTGTCAGGACACTGGTATTGTGACCTGTTTCGTGAAAATTGGTATGGACGTGAAATGGGACAAAACCGATATGACTGTGCAGCAAATGGTGGACGAAGGCACACGCCGTGCTTATCTGAATCCACATAACCCGCTGCGTGCGTCTATTGTGGCTGACCCTGCAGGCGCCCGGAAAAACACTCAGGATAACACGCCTTCCGTAGTGCATATCGATATGATCCCTGGCCACCACGTTGAAGTCGCTATTGCGGCCAAAGGTGGCGGCAGCGAAAATAAAACCAAAATGGTGATGCTCAATCCTTCCGATTCGGTGGTGGAGTGGGTGCTGGAAACTCTGCCAAAAATGGGTGCCGGCTGGTGTCCACCAGGCATGTTGGGCATAGGTATTGGCGGTACCGCAGAAAAAGCAGCAGTACTGGCCAAAGAAGCCCTGATGGAGCCAGTGGATATTCAGGACTTGCTGGAAAAAGGTGCTGAAACAGCTGATGAAAAATTACGTGTTGAGCTGTACGACAAAGTCAACAAGCTGGGTATTGGTGCTCAGGGCCTGGGCGGCTTAACTACAGTTGTAGATGTAAAAATCAAGTCAGTTGCCACGCACGCAGCATCTAAACCTGTGGTGATGATCCCTAACTGCGCCGCGACCCGTCACGTGCATTTCCATTTAGATGGTTCAGGCCCTGCGGTTTTAACGCCACCTAAGCTGGAAGACTGGCCTGAAGTGACCTGGGAGCTTGGTAACAATGTACGCCGGGTAAATTTAGATACTGTGACTCCTGCCGACGTACTGGAGTGGAAAGCCGGTGAAACTGTATTACTGTCCGGTAAAATGCTGACAGGCCGTGACGCTGCGCACAAACGCATAGCTGATATGCTGGCCAAAGGCGAAGCTTTGCCAGAAGGCGTTGACTTTAAAAACCGCTTTATTTACTACGTAGGCCCTGTAGATGCAGTAGGTTCTGAAGTGGTAGGCCCGGCTGGCCCAACTACGGCCACTCGTATGGATAAATTCACCGACATGATGCTTGGTAAGTTTGGTTTACTGGGCATGATTGGTAAATCCGAGCGCGGCGACAAAACAGTAGAAAGCATCAAAGAGCACAAAGCAGTGTATTTAATGGCGGTAGGTGGTGCTGCTTATTTAGTGTCCAAAGCTATTAAAAAGTCCCGCGTTGTCGCCTTTGCTGATTTAGGTATGGAAGCCATCTACGAGTTTGACGTAGAGGATATGCCAGTGACTGTGGCTGTTGACAGTCAGGGAAATAACGTGCATAAACAAGGACCTGCTATTTGGAAAGTGAAGATAGCTGAACTTGCCAATAACTAAAAAATGATTAATAACGCCCTGACTTTCAGGGCGTTTTTCTACTGGGAGAATCTATGAAAGCCTGGATCTTTCTGACCGCAGCTCTGCTAAGCGGTGCCGCTGTTGCTAAAACTCCGTTGACCATCGAACACTTAAATAAATTAAACAAAGTCTATGATGTGGTCGTTTCCCCTGATGGCCGTTATCTGGTGTACGGCCAGAAAAATGGCGGGCTGGCTCCTGCCGATACCAGCGCAGATTTATACCTGATGGACTTGCAACAAGGTAATAAAGTCAGCCGCCTGACCTTTAACGATGATAAAGAACACAGCGTCGCCTGGAGTAACGACAGCAGCGCCTTATATTTTATCGCTGGTCGCTCCGGAAGTTCTCAGGTTTGGCGTCTGCCGATCACTGGTGGTGAAGCACAACAAATCACAGATTTACCTTTGGACGTGGATGGTTTTTTAGTCTCAGCTGATGGCAGTAAACTTGTGCTGCAAATGGCGGCTAAACCAGGTTGCGAAACCTTATCCTGCACAGTAGAAGCAAAACAGGTCAAAGCAGGTCAACAAGACAGTGCTATGGTATACGATCAATTGATGGTGCGTCATTGGGATACCTGGGCAGACGAATTCAGAAGCCATTTGTATGTTGCCGATTTAACAGCTAAAAAAGTAACAGAAGCCAAAGATTTATTGCCGGAGTGGAACACAGATATCGCCGGTATCACCGAAGTGTCTTTTACCCCGGACGGCAAAAATCTTGTGTTTAGCGCTAAAATTCCTGGTGTCGATCAGGCGTGGCATACCAATTTTGATATTTTTCAGGTGTCGCTCAAAGGCGGTGAAAAAGTCAACTTAACCCGTGACAATGCGGCCTGGGATGCTAAGCCTTCATTCTCCAGTGATGGCCGCTTTATGGCCTATTTGGCAATGAAAAAGCCGGTGTATGAAGCCGATCGTTTTGGTCTGATTTTACTGGACATGGTGACAGGCCAGCGCAAAGAGCTCGCGCCTGAGTGGGACAGATCGATCAGTGATTATAAATTTGGTGCAGACAACAGAACCATTTATGTCACGGCCCAGGATACAGGCCAGCATGGCATTTTTTCTATAAACACCAGTTTTGGTGATATCAGTAAAGTCTATGCCGAGGGTACAGCGGGCGATCTGAATGTAACAGGCAATAAACTTATTTTTACTAATCACAGTCTGGACAAACCTACGGATATTTACCAGATCACAGCAGAAACCGGCGCGCCAACGGCTCTGACTCAAATCAATAAAGAAGCACTGGCCGATATTCAGTTTGCAGAATTTGCTCAGTTTAATTTCCCTGGTGCCAATGATGAAACGGTGCATGGTTATTGGATGAAACCCGTCAATTACAAAGAAGGCCAGAAATACCCTATTGCCTTTATTGTGCACGGCGGGCCGCAAGGCAGCTTTGGCAATATGTTTAACTACCGTTGGAATGCGCAGTTATGGGCCGCTCAGGGTTATGGCGTAGTGATGATCGATTTCCACGGTTCTACCGGCTATGGTCAGGCTTTTACTGATTCTATTGCCCGCGATTGGGGTGGTAAGCCTTTAGTGGATTTACAAAAAGGCCTGGCATTTATCACTGAAAAAGAAAAATGGCTGGATGCTAAAAACGCCTGTGCTTTAGGTGCATCGTACGGCGGTTACATGATGAATTGGATTGCTGGTAACTGGCCCGAAGGTTTTAAATGTTTAGTCAATCACGCCGGTTTATTCGATATGCCAAGTTTTTACGGCAGCACCGAAGAGTTGTGGTTCCCAGAACATGACATGGGTGGTCCGGTGTGGAACAAAGAAGGCGATTATCAGAAGTTTAATCCGTCTGCTTTTGTCGCTAACTGGAAAACACCTATGCTGGTGCTTCATGGCTTAAAAGATTTCCGGGTGCCTTACGCGCAGGGATTAGGTGCTTTTACCACTTTGCAGCGTAAAGGGATTGAATCCAAACTGGTGATTTTCCCGGATGAAAACCACTGGATCTTAAAACCACGTAACGCTGAGCGTTGGTATAACGAAGTATTTAGCTGGATGAAGTTACACACCAGCAAATGATCTACGCGAACAAGGCTGCTGTGTGCAGCCTTGTTGTTTCTGCATCTGCTGTGGACCTACTGAATGGATTTTTCCCTGGCGCGTGACTATTGTCTCGGACTCTTGGGTACAGAGGAAGATTTTCCTTTTGGCCCAAATATCTATGTCTATAAAGTAAAAGGCAAAATCTTTGCTATCCTTGGCACAGACCAAGGCAAAACGAGGTTGAATTTAAAATGTGATCCGGATGAAGCTCTGGCGTTGCGTGATATTTTTCCTGCGATACAACCTGGTTACCATATGAACAAAAAGCACTGGAACACGCTCAATTTAAATTACACTGTGCCAGAGCAGGAAATTAAAAGACAAATAGAACAGTCGAGGCTTTTGGTGATCCAAGGCTTACCAAAAGCTCAGCGACAGCTGTTGCTGAAATAAAACTAATTAGAACAATAAACTGACACGGATATACATGGCGACACCTGCTTACCCTTTAACTGCTATTCGTATTGTGCTGCTTTACTGCAGTTTTGCATTGTTATGGATTTTTGGCTCTGATCATTTGTTGCATCTGACCATCACTGACCCTGAAACCAATTCGTTGCTAGGTACAGTGAAGGGGGTGGCATTTGTCTGTATCAGCGGATGTCTGCTTTATTTGCTTCTTGCAACCTGGCGTAAACAGCAGTTTTTTGATTCTCCTGTTTCGGTGCGCTACAAGCAACTGCGACTGATCGCGTTGATCCTGGCGTTTTTACTGGCAATACCCACTATGGCCGTTATAACTAAATGGGTACATGGCAATCAGTTAAAAGCAGAAGCGCTGGCAGATTTGCGTACTGTAACAGATATTAAAAAGCAACAACTGGAGCTTTGGCTGGCTGAGCGGCACTACGATATCGCAGGTTTGTCCCGTGACAGCTCCTTCAGGCAAAAGTTACAGCTGTACCTTGAGTCGGGAAGCGAAGAGCAGCAACTTGATGTCCGTAATCGACTGGCTTCAATGATTGCACAACATTCATTTAGTTCCGTATTGTTATTTGACGAAGATAAACAGTTGCTGTTATCGCTTGGCGCTGAAGTAAAGTTTGATCTCTTGTCTGTGGATTTAAATGTGCCACAACCAGCAGCCCAATGTGACAGTCAAAATACTCAGCGCTATTGTCAGTTAAGCTGGTTTTTGCCCCTTGCTATTGGAGCGCACATTTATCAGTTGGCGTTTGTTGTCGACACCAGTCAATACTTGTTTCCTGCGGTACAAAATTGGCCAGTATCCAGTCCTACCGCTGAAGTCATACTGGTACAGCAGCAAGACCGCTCTGTCGTATTTTTAAATCCATTACGCCATCCTCAGCAAGCAGTGATGACCACAGTGGATATTGACGGTCCTTTACTTGCCGCCAAAGCCTTGCGACAACGGCAGTTCCATACTGCAGAAGGTTTGGATTACCGGGGGCAGGAAGTTCTTGGTGCTTACACTCCGGTGCAGAATACCAATTGGATGCTGGTCAGTAAGATTGACGTAGCAGAGGTGCTGTTACCGCTGGAAACTTTGCTATTGTGGATGTCTGTGATCTCAGGTGCTTTGTTAATGCTGCTGGTGCTCGGCGCTTTGTTTTATTGGCGGGAGTTGATTCAGTCTCATCAGTTGGCATTAGCCGCCAAGCAGACAGAACAGGACAAAACAGTACAGGCTTTTTTTGATTTACCCTTTTCCGGTATGGCAATTTTGTCTCGTATTCACCAGCCCTTTATCCGTGTGAATAAAAAACTGCAATCAGTGCTTGGCTACTCTGAGCAGGAATTACTGGTGATGTCTTTGCGTGATTTAGCGCATAACACAGAACAATTTATGACAGGCAGTTTTGTTGGCAGAGAACAAAACTTTGTTGAGTCGGATATTCAGTTGAAGCATAGCTCAGGTCGCATTCTGACTATCAAACTTATGATGCAAAGGTTTAGCCAGGAAGGACAGCCAGATCTGTTACTGGCGACTTTTGACGATGTCACAGAAAAACGCCAGTTGTATGCAGATCTCAATCGTAGCCATCAGCAACAAATGCAGAACTCACAGCAGCTGGATGCCATTTTGTCAGCCAGTTCTACCGTACTGCACCGGATCGAAGTGGACGGCACCAGTTGCCGTACGACCTGGGTAAGCAACAACATAGACCGTTTGTTTGGCTACAGTGTTGAGCAGTCGTTAACCGAGTCCTGGTGGGAACGTGGGCTTCACCCTGATGACAAACCTTCAGCGGGCAACGCGATAGAGCTCACCCTGAAGCATGGACATTACCGCCATGAATATAGATTTTATGACGCTACAGGCGCGGTGCGTTCTATCCGCGATGACTTGCGGCTACTACCAGCCCTTGTAGAGGGGCGCCAGCAAATCATTGGCGCTATGGTGGATATCACTGAGCTTAAGCAGGCCAGGTCTGAGCAAGAGGCGACCAACGATAAGCTCAAGACATTGTTTAATACAATGTCAGAGGGCTTAGTACTGCATGACAAGACTGGCGCTATAGTGGACGCTAATCAGGCGGCTGAGCAGATGCTCAATAGCAGCCTGGATGAAATGAAGGGCAATATTCCGCATGCAGAACACTGGAGAACTATTTTCGAAGATGGTTCAGAGTTTCCTGCAGAATTGTATCCAAGTAACGAGGTGCTCCGCACCGCTAAGCCTGTCCAGGATGTAGTGATGGGCATAGAGCGGGGAAATGTTCAACGCTGGCTGAAGGTCAACGCTCAGCCTTTATTTGAGCAAGAACAACTTTGTGGAGCATTAGTCACCATAGACGATATCAGTGCTGAAGTTGAATTTCGCCGGCAGTTAAAACAGCGGGCTTTGGTCATGTCTAATCTGGCCGATATGGCTGCTCGTTTTTTACAACACAGCGATTGGTTACAGTTATTGCGCAGCATGATGCCTTCGATCAGCAGAGCTTTAGCTGTTGATGCGATTTATTTGTATCAGACCAGTGTGCTGCAGGAGCTGGTCAGCGGGACTTTATTAACCCACTGGCGGCGGGATCAAAAAGAGCATGTCCGCACTTTCAAAGAGCTGAACAATAAACTGTCACGCTGGTATCCGGCTATTGAGCAACTGGCTAAAGGCAATATAGTGGCAGGGCAGGCCACAGAGATGGACGCCATGCTACAACCTGTGCTGAAACGTTTTCGGGTGCAGGCTATAGCGCTGATGCCAGTGATGGTCGACGGATTGTGGTGGGGGCTTTTGGGAGTAGAGCAACATCATAGTTGCCGGGAATGGAATCAGGTCGAACTGGATGCATTGAATTTACTGGCAACAGCTCTGGGGAATGCTGTCAAACGGCAGCAATTTGAATCATCACTGCAACAAGCTGCCGCAGTTTTTGAAAGTACCCGTGAAGGTATTATGGTGACCGATGCATCAAATCGGATCATTCAGGTCAACCAATCTTTGTTGCAAATGCTGGGTTATCAGGAAGATGAGGTCATAGGTAATACGCCTGCTATGTTCGCTTCAGGGCGTCATGACCAGGCTTTTTATCAGCAAATGTGGCAAGAGCTGGCTGAACAAGGGCATTGGCAGGGCGAAGTATGGAACAGGCGTAAAAATGGGGAGATTTACCCTGAATTATTGAGCATTAACAGCATCCTTGATGCGACGCAACAAGTGAGCCACTACGTGGCGGTGTTTGCCGATATTACTCAGTTAAAGGCATCGGAGCAGGAGCTGGCTTATCTGGCTCATCACGATGTTCTGACCGATTTACCCAACCGTTTGCTGATGAGCTCTCGCTTACAAAATGCAGTAGATTTAGCCAAGCGGGATCAGCATCAGTTTGCGGTTTTGATGATGGATTTGGACCGCTTTAAGTACATCAACGACAGTTTTGGTCATCCCTCTGGTGACGAACTGCTCAAACTGGTCGCTGCTTCGCTAAAACAGCGTTTAAGAGATATAGATACTGTGGCGCGTTTTGGCGGTGATGAATTTATTATTTTGCTGGAGCAACTGCACCAAAGCGAAGATGCTGCCCGTTTTGCGACCCAATTGATCAAGGATATGAGCCATCCCTGGCTGTTAAGTAACAATGCCGAAGTACGGATTGGCGCCAGTATTGGTATTTCTGTCTACCCGGATCATGGTTCGGATGGCGAAACCTTATTAAGTAATGCCGATGCAGCTTTATACAGAGCGAAAGAGCAAGGCCGTGGCCGTTTTGCTTATTATTCGGATGATCTGACACTGTATGCCCGCCAGCGTATCGATTTGGAAGCCCGTTTACGTGGTGCCTTAGCTCAGCAGCAGTTTTTAGTGTATTACCAGCCACAAACAGATATAAAAACCGGACAGATTGTTGGTGCCGAAGCGCTGATCCGCTGGAATGATCCGGTAGAAGGGCTGATCTCTCCTGCACTATTTATTCCTATAGCAGAAGACACAGGGTTGATAGGCGTGATAGGAGATTGGGTACTGACCGAAACCTGCCGTCAGGGCGCATTGTGGCGGAAATTGGGCTTACCTGATTTAAAATTGGCGGTAAATTTATCTTCACATCAATTCAGCCATGGTGATATAGGGGCGAGGACTAAAGAAGTATTGCAGCAGACCGGGTTCCCGGCAGAGCTACTTGAACTGGAGCTGACGGAAAGCGCCATCATGTCGCGGGAACAACAAGCTGAAATAGTATTGTCCGACTTGCATGCTATGGGGATCAAACTGGCTATAGATGACTTCGGTACAGGCTATTCATCATTTGCCTATTTGCAGCGTTATCAATTGGATGTGCTGAAAATTGATAAGAGTTTTATCGATGATGTGGCACATAACAGTGAGAGTCAGGCCATAGTGACAGCTATTATTTCAATGGCGCATATTTTAGGCTTAAAAGCTTTGGCTGAAGGGGTTGAGCAGCAAGCCCAACTGGACTATTTGTCTATGCAAGGCTGTGACTATTATCAAGGTTATTTACGAAGCAAACCTTTGCCTGCAGAGCAGTTTGAGCAATTGCTCCGCAGCCAGATGCAGTAACAGCGCAGTAACAGGGCTCAATTTAGCGGCTGAATTCGCCAGGGCTCAGTGGCAATTCAAGCAATAATGCAAAAGCGCGCAACAACATCTCTTCGTGTGGATTGATCCGTTGATCGGCCGACACAGCAGCTTTGAGCATCTGCCAGAGTTGTTTTTTCAACAGGGCTGTCGTCTGTATCAGTTCAGGCAAGTAAGAGTGCAACTGCTCAAAGCTGACGGCTGGCCGCTGCGTTTGCTTATCCAGTCCCAAAGCCTGCAGACCAGCCTGCCAGGCTTGCAGTTGCTGAGGCTGCGAAGCCTGATCTGCACACACAGCTAATAAGGCCAGGGCAGCAGGCCGTATTGTCGAAAGCTGAGCAGCCTGGTCTTTTTTGTGCAATAAGCCTGGGTCAAACTGGCTTCCTACACAATGCCGCAGCCAACTGAGCAAAGTCCACTCTAGTAAATTCTCTTTACCGTCAGCCTGACTGAGGGTCAGACAGAGCTGCTGGAAATCCTCAAATTGTTGTCTGGATAACTGCTTCAGACTGGGAATAGCCAATTGTACCAACTGTAATTTCTGACCAGGTGCAAGTTGGCGAACCTGCTGATACAAAGAGTCTATGTCTTGCAATAACAGGCTGTGGCCAAGCTTTTTGACTATATCCCATTGTTGCGCCAGATGTTCAGGTTCGATCAGGCAGGCACAACACAAAGCGGGCGCTGAAGCTGCGTGGCGGCTGCTGTTCAGCAGCAAAGGTGGCAGGGCTGCAAGCAGAGTAGCGGCGAGCTCTGTACCAGCCA
>NZ_JAIWOI010000057.1 GCF_020217005.1 Rheinheimera sp.
ACTGCTGTGTCGCAGAACTGGTTTCAGGCTGTGGCGCGTTACTTTGACGTTTTAATTCGGCTTCTGTTGGAAAAGTACCATCCCAGCCTGGATCTATCCGCTTTATTCTTTCTTTTAACTGTGGATGAGTGGCAAAGATACTGCTCCACCTGCTGATTGCCTCACCAAAAAACATATGGCTCATCTCATCTGCATTTGGATTTTTCACTTTACTACCTGACACAGCGCCGCCTATGGCTTTTAAGGCTCCAGCTATCCCGCCAGGATTGCGGGTAAATTGTACTGCGCTGGCGTCGGCTAAAAATTCGCGCTGACGGCTGACAGCCGCTTTGATCACGCTACCAAAAAAAGTGCCTAAATACCCTAAGATCATCAATCCTATCGCCAATCCTAAGATAGCGCCGCCGTTGTCTTTTGATTTAGAACTACGAATCCCTGCAGTTCTGTGGCTGGCGCTTCGTAGCAGGAAATAGCCCGCATGACCAATAAACTCAATACCATGCAACAGGGCTATCAGGCGAATATTCATCCTCATATCACCATTGAGGATGTGGCTGAATTCGTGTGCTATGACGCCTTGTAACTGGTCGCGGTTCAGCAGGTCGAGACTGCCCTGAGTTATACCTATCACTGCGTCTGCTGGTGAATAGCCGGCGGCGAAGGCGTTCACCGACGTTTCAGGCATTAAATACACCGGAGGCACCGGCACTCCTGAGGCTATCGCCATTTCTTCAACTACATTGAGTAATTGCCGTTGTTTAGCATCAGCGTTGGCATGGTCAAGGCGGGTTCCTCCCAGAGCTTTGGCAACCACCTGACCGCCCTGACTCAGCTCCGCTTGCTTAATGCTGATCACTATAGCTATGACAACAAAGAGTGCTAAGCTAACCCAGGCCATCATGCTCCAGGGCAGCCGCTGCAGCCAGTCCGGATGCCCAGGGTTGACTAATAGCTGATAGTGCTCAGGTTCCATTACACCTAAAGTTACCAGCAACAACGCATTTGTCAGTACAAGAAGACAAAGCACTGCGACGCTAAACAGCAACACCAGTAATCTGGTATTGCTACGGGCTTTGTCCTGAGCGGCGAAAAAATCAACGGCCATAGCTGTAGTTCTCAAAGTAATTGGCGCTGTAGTGCAGAGAGGACCCAGAGGCACGCTCTGCCCGAAGTCTCAGTTGCGGTGGAGATAAAGGACAAATTGAAGTAAACACGGCCAGGCTTCAGCGCCGCTAAAAACTAACTTTAGGAGCAGCCTGAATGGCTGCGCTGTCAGCAAATTCCAGTAACTTCGCATCATTTGAGTGGCCAAACAGAGCTGCAAAGAGGACAGGAGGGAAACTTTGTTTATAGCTGTTGTATTCAGTGACCGCGTCGTTAAATGCCTGACGGGCAAAAGCCACTTTATTTTCTGTGCTGGTCAGCTCTTCGGTCAGTTGCATCATATTCTGGTTAGCTTTTAAATCAGGGTAAGCCTCCATCACCATGCTAAATTTTGTCATTGCGCCTTGCAGGGCCGACTCTGCGTTTGCCAGTTGACTTATCGCTGCTGCATCGCCAGGTTGAGATGCGGTCGCCGTTAATTGGTTCATGGCACTGTTACGTGCGGCAATGACGGCTTCCAGTGTTTCCCGTTCATGGGACATATAGGCTTTTGCTGTTTCCACCAGATTAGGGATTAGGTCATAACGGCGTTTTAGCTGTACTTCAATTTGAGCAAAAGCGTTTTGAAAGCGATTTTTCAACTTCACCAACTGGTTGTAGATGCTGGCGATGAAAAACAGAATTAAGACGGCAATAACTAAGGTAATGATGGTGATCATGGGTTTTCCTTTTACCAGTATGAAGATGTCATCGACACCACTCTAGCATTGTAAAAATTAGTTGAACAGCATCAACAGGCCGTTGCTGTGCAGGCAAGTGGCGCTGAGGTGTCTCAGACTCCAATGTTTAGAATTTTTGAATTAAATGCTCAATTTTGTCTGTTATTCAGCCGGTCATTTTCAACTTATACTGCTGCCATAACAGATTAAGTCGTTTTTATTCATAAGAACCGGAGATACAAAATGTTTGAAATTATTCGCTCAGCAGATCGGGGAAGAGCCCACTTCGGTTGGTTAAAAAGTCAACACAGCTTTTCTTTTGGAGATTATTACAATCCAAAACAAATGGGTTTTTCAGAATTGCGGGTGATTAATGACGATGAAGTCTCAGCGGGCGCTGGTTTTCCGACTCATAGTCACCGCAATATGGAAATCATCAGCTATGTGCTCGAAGGCAAAATAGCGCATAAAGATTCGGCAGGTAATGAAGAAATACTACCGGCAGGCGAATTCCAGTTAATGAGCGCGGGTAAAGGAATTTCTCATAGTGAATACAACGCCAGTAAAAATGACAGGCTTAAGTTTTTACAAATCTGGATCCAACCTAATCAACTCAATGGTGCTCCTGGTTATCAGCAAAAAAACTTTGGCCAACAGCCTGGTTTAACTGAAGTCATTACACCTGATGGCCGCAACGGTACTTTAACCATTAAGCAGGATGCCAGCCTGTCACAGCTTATTTTATTGCCAGGACAGCAGCAGATGATGCCAGTGCAGTCTGACCGGGCTTATTACCTGCATTTGATCAATGGCGAGCTTGATATAGCAGATCAAAAGTTAAAGGCAGGGGATGGCATCAAGTTGACTCAGTTGACTGAGCTTATGGTCAAAGCAGGCACTGATGCAGTCAGAGCGCTTTGGTTTGATTTACCACTCTAACAAGCTGTTGCCAGGCCAAGTGGCTAGGCTATGTAGCCTGACAGGGGCGTTTGATCTGCAGCAACTTCAGGGATGTGACTACCACTTCCCTGAAGTCTGGATTGTCTGGTTGATGTCGCTATGCGGGTTTAATAAGGAGGTCAGAATATGATCCTCCCAGTTGCCATTGATCTGCAAATAGCGTTTTGCAACACCTTCTTCAGCAAATCCGAGCTTTTTCAGTAACTTGCCTGATCGTAGATTGGACGGCATATAGTTTGCCATGATGCGGTTTAACTGCAGTTCGTCAAAGGCATAACTGATCACAGACTGACAGAGTTTGGTCATCACTCCTGTTCCCTGATAGTTGTGCGCCACGCCGTAGCCGATAAAACAAGCTCTGAATGGACCATACTGGATAGCCGTCAGAGAACAGTGTGCTGCGACCTTGCCATCCAGCAGCGCAATGAAATGGGCTGCACTGCCATTTTGCCGCTGGTGCTGATACTCAGTGAACAAGGCAAAAAGCGCGGCTTCGCTGTAATAGTTGTCATCTCGTTGTGGCTGCCAGGGCTTAAAATGCTCAGCATTGTCCTGATAATAATTTGACAGCAGAGCAGCATCCGCAGGGGTGATCAAGCGAATAACCATGCTAGACACTAGCTCTTTTGGTACAGCTTTAGCTTGATAAACAACTCTTCCACTTGTGTTCTGGCCCAGGGGGTTTTGCGCAAAAAGGTCAGACTGGATTTAATACTGGGGTTATTGCTGAAACATTTTAGCGGTATTTGCTTTGCTAAAGCTGCAAAACCGCCTTGCTGCTCAAGCAGCAACTCCAGTATCTGCTGCAGGGTAAAACCATGCAGCGGATTATTTTGTTGTGGCTGGTTTGGGGCTGGGATTGCCATAAGGACTTTGCTCTGTTGTTGCTAAAGGCCGGAATTGGCCATGGTAGTTCTCATCGTCTGTGCCAATCATCAAAGCAGAACCCGGGAGCAATGGACTTGGACTGGCTAAAGCTTCCACTTTAAAGCCGTCGATTTGCCATAACACAGGCCGTTCTGCCATCAGGCTAATGGCTTGTTTTGCAGCTGGATTCACCAATGCCAGTGGGTATACAGCGCTGGAGAAGGGACCGTTATCCGAACTGTCCAGCACAGCACTAGCCCAGAGCACATCGGCTTCCAAATGTAAGTCGGCTATTACTCTGTTGTAGTTACGGTTTTTCAGTCCGGTTGGGCCTGTCACCTGAATTTTCTGACTATTCCACTGAATGCTGGCAGCAGCTATATCCAGTTCACCCCATTGTAAAAAGCCCGCCGTAGTGGCAGTACCACGTTCACCTAAAATCACCAGGTAGCGGTTTACATCCTTTTTTGCACAGGCTAAACCTTCAAAATTATCACCATCTTGTTCCGGACTGCTGTCGCGTTCCACTGGTAATTCAAAGGTATTTAGCACCTGTGCATAAGTGGGGAAAACTTTAATATGAAACAGCCGTCCAAAGGAGCCTTGCCAGGTACCGCTTTCTGCGATAAGGAATTCAGCATTTTGACCAGGTAAAGCACAAACAGCTTCTAAATCATTGGATGCCTGACCTGAGGGCCAGTTTGTAACAAATAAATTTTGTGCGGTGAGTTGCTGGTCCTGATTCAATTGGATCAGAGTTAAACGATCTCCCTGACGCTGAATTTTTTTATCCTGCACTGCCAGGTAATGATTCTGATCCAAAGCCGCTAATCCACTGATTGCTGGTAAAGCGGTTTGGGTTTTTGGCCGGTAGGGGGTGTACCAACGCGGGTCAACCGGCATTTTAAACAGCAGCGGTGACATTCGGTTAAATTTGTCGGTATGAGTGCCGCACTGAATATTGTCTGCGTAATGCTGTTTCCAGGGATCGTTGATCAAATACACTGTGCCGTTAGCAATGGTGACGGCTTCCAACGCAGTTTGTACCATCTTGTCGTAAGCAGGACAGAGGCCACTGTCGTCTGTGCTGACATAAAAACTCAGTTTTTGTACAAAAGGTGGAATACGGTTGGTTAAATCAAACACCCACAATTCATCGTCATTCCGGGCTACAGCCACTAAATAGCCGGGATGTCCCAGAATTGGGCTGGGTAAAAACTCAATGCCATTAATTGGATGGTCCGCCTCATCCAGAACCGGCAGGGTCAGATTTGCATCTATCACTTTGACAAAATTGTCGCGCAGCCAGAAATCTTGTGTCAGCCGGGTTTTGAATAATTTAGGCTTGTTTGCCATGTCCTGTTCAAGAGCCAGATATAAATTCTGGTGGTCATCTACGGCTAAACCTTCCACACCATCATTAGGGAAATTGCCAACTTTAGCTTCCAGCGGGAACTGGACTGGCCGCACAGCCACAATTTCGGCGCGGGTTAGGGCGCTATCAACCTGAATTTTTAATAACAGCGTTGGGTAAGCCGTCGAGTTAGATTGACTAAACTTTTTTGCACACTCGTTACTTAACTGATAGCTCGATGCATCTTCAGTCACGGTAATTAAAGTGGTGTCGTCCAACCTGTCCCAGGTTAAAGCCTCTAAATCAGGCTTATCTATTAAATAGTTGTAAAAACAGCTGTTTTTAAGACTATCCGCCACTGTAATTTGAATAGGTTGAGTAATAGCTGCCGCAGTAGCGGGGTCAATACGGAATAATTTCATCCGGGTTGTTTCATGCGCGCTTTGGTCACCTACGACTACCAGTTCACCTTTACGAAAGGTCACGCCTGAGGTTTGTGGGTCGAGTAGGGTTTGTTTTTCTAAGTCAGTTAGCCATTGGCCAGTCAGAGCCGTTTCTGCATTCAGATCCCCGCTTAAGCCGGCCAGCAGCACTAAAGTGAACAGGGATTTGGATAAATTGATCACAGTCTTAGATCCATAATTCAGGACAGATTCAGATGGCGCCTAACATACGATCTACCAGACTATTTCGCTAGCGAAACCCGATAAAAACGCATTATTCGCCGAAAAAAAATACAATAACTTGAGAGGTATAGCAGAAGATAAGAAAAATGGGGTCAGATCACATTGTTAATAGTTAACAATGTGATCTGACCCCATTTTAAGGTTTTAGTAACCTTGTTCGTGAACGTCCCGCACAGCCCGCCCTGATGGGTCAGTCATTTGGGCCATTTTGGCATCCCATGCCAAAGCTTCAGGGGTAGAACAAGCGACCGACTTACCGCCAGGTACACAGGAAATAGCGCCAGTGTGTGGGAAATGTTCTTCAAAAATCACACGATAGAAATAAGCTTCTTTGCTGTCCGGCGTATTCACCGGGAAGCGGAAAGCAGCAGTGGCCATTTGCTGATCAGACACTTCTTTTTCAGCATGAGCTTTTAAGCTGTCAATCCAGCTATAGCCGACGCCGTCAGAAAACTGCTCTTTTTGACGCCATAAAATTTCGTGTGGTAACAAGCCATCAAAGGCCTGACGCAAAATGTGTTTTTCCATTTTGCCTTTGCCACACATTTTGGCTTCTGGATTTAACCGCATGGCGACGTCCATAAAGTGCTTGTCGAGGAAAGGGACACGAGCTTCGATACCCCAGGCCGACATGGCTTTATTGGCTCTGTTGCAGTCAAACATATGCAACCTGTCCAGCTTACGTAAAGTTTCTTCGTGGAACTCTTTAGCGTTTGGTGCTTTGTGGAAATACAAATAACCACCAAAAATTTCATCAGAACCTTCGCCCGACAACACCATTTTTATACCCATGGCTTTTATTTTACGGGCCATTAAGTACATAGGGGTTGAAGCGCGAATAGTAGTCACATCATAAGTTTCAAGGAAATAGACTACATCTCGCAGTGAGTCCAAACCTTCTTGTACGGTAAAGAGCACTTCGTGATGCACTGTACCTATAGCGTCCGCTACTTTGCGGGCTGCAGCCAAATCAGGTGAACCTTGCAAGCCCACTGCAAAAGAGTGCAGGCGAGGCCACCAGGCTTCGGATTGACCATCGTCCTCTACGCGATTACGGGCAAACTGCTGAGTAATAGCTGAGATCAACGAGGAATCCAGACCACCGGATAACAACACACCATAAGGCACATCAGACATCAGATGGCTTTTTACGCTTTGCTCAAGCGCAGCGCGTAGTTCGCCCAGGTCAGCAGGATTGTCTTTGACTGCATCAAAACTCTGCCAGTCGCGTTTGTAGTATTTTTCCAGTTTGCCAATTTTGCTATCAAAGTAATGGCCTGGCGGGAATTCCTGCATTTGTTTACACACAGGCACCAGAGCTTTTAATTCTGAGGCTACATAAAGCTGACCGTGTTCGTCGTAACCGTAATACAGCGGGATAATGCCGATATGGTCACGGGCAATCAGGTAACGGTTTTGTTCTGCGTCATACAGAATAAAAGCAAACATACCCTGCAGCTGATCAATAAAGTCAGCACCGTGCTCCAGGTACAAAGGCAATATCACCTCGCAGTCTGACTTGGTCTGGAACTGGTAGTCGACGTTTAAATTTTTCTCTAAATTTTTGTGATTATAAATCTCACCATTCACTGCCAGAATGTGATTTCGATTTGGATTAATCAGGGGCTGAGCGCCATTTTCAGTATCTACAATCGCCAGACGCTCATGCACTAAAATTGCATTGTCGTTGTTCCATACACCCGACCAGTCTGGTCCACGGTGGCGTAATAACTTAGATAACTGTAGCGCCTGCTGGCGCAAGGCTTTAACATCAGTCTTGATGTCAAGCACCCCGAATATCGAACACATGATAGGTAACCTCTAAAATTAATTAATCCAGATCGCTATCCGAAGTAGTTCGTGTTGCAGCGTGGCGCTAAGCGAACGAGCCCCCATGAACATAGAAAGACTATGTGAGTGGGGCGAGCGAACGCAGGCAAAGCTGCGGCGTCAACTACGACGGATACATTTCATTTTGGCAGTATGTACGTCTAAACGTACTCCTTGAATTTGCCAGCTTACGGGAAAATTGCAAGAGGTTTTTCGTGCTTTTCTCAGGTAATTGCTACGGTATGGTTTCAGCTCAACAAACGGTTTATTCTTATTCATGCAAAAAAACAGCGTAAATTCCCGATTCACAGCACCAACAGAATGGCAGCCAGACCTCTTTGCTGAGCCTGGACTATTCAATGCTTTGGCCGCTATTTTTCCTTTAGCAGAGCAAACAGATTTCCCATCCCCAGAGCTGCTGACCTTATGGTTACATCAACATACCGCATTACAAGATTGGAGTTTTGTCGACAGCACAGTACTGGACCAGGACGGCCGTTACTACGAAGACTTTATTTATCAAAGCCAGCAAATTCCAATGCGTGCCAATAACTGGCACGACTTATTTGGCGCTTTAATTTGGTGTTTATTTCCTAAAACTAAAAAGGTGATGAACCAGCTGCATATGGAGCAAATCCACCAGTTTGGCAGCAAAGAGCGCAGCAAAATACGGCATAAATTAACGCTTTTGGATGAATGTGGAGTGCTGCTTTGTATTAAACCATCAGAGCGTTATTTGCTGGATTTGCTGCGTAATCATCAATGGACACAAGCTTTTTATCAGCACCGGGCCCAATGGGAAAGGCTAACACCTTTGATGTTTGGTCATGCCAATTATGAAATGGCGACTAAGCCTTTTATTGGCTTAACAGGCAAATTATGGAGTATTGAGCTACCGGAACAGGCAGAGTTACCCCAAGGGATAAAAGGTTACAATTTTGTTGATAACTTATTGGCAAAACAGCTTGTACATGCTGAAGTGCTGCTTGATAATCAACAGCTTAGTCCGTTACCTTTGTTAGGTGTTCCGGGCTGGTACAAAGAGCAGGATCTGGCTTTTTATGCAGACACCAGCTACTTCAGACCAAAACGACAGACCTGACTTATACAAAGCAACAGAAGCATCAGCAGGGAATAAGGCATGATAAAAATAGAAGCGCTGGCTAAATCTTTTGCCATCAGTCGTGGCCAAAAGCTGTCAGAAAGTGAAAAACAAGATGTGCGCTACAGCAAAGAAGCTTTCCATTCGGTACGAAACGTTAGTTTTGATTGTGGTTCGGGCGAGGTATTGGGCTTATTGGGCCCCAATGGCGCCGGCAAAACCACCACTTTACGAATCCTCTCAACGGCGTTGCAGCCAGATTCTGGTTCTGTGCTGATTGAAGGCGTTGATGTATTAAAGCAGCCTATACAGGCGCGGAAAAAAATCGGCTTTTTATCCAGCAGTACAGGTTTGTATGGCCGCCTGACAGCTTATGAAAATATCGCTTATTTCGCCCGTTTGCATGGCATGAGTGAAGCTGCATTAAAACAGCGTATCGAAGAGCTGTTTACCCTGCTTAATATGCATGACTTTGCCAACCGCAAAGCCGAAGCTATGTCCAGCGGTATGAAACAAAAAACCGCCATAGCCCGCGCCGTAGTGCACTCGCCTAAAGTGGTGATTTTGGACGAACCTACTACAGGCCTGGATATTATGACCACTCAAACCGTGCTGGACTTTATCCGCAGCCTGAAACAGCAAGGCACGCCAGTCATTTTCTCCACTCACCATTTAGATGAAGTGGCCTCTTTGTGTGATCGGGTGGTGGTGATAGACAAAGGCGTCAGCGCATTTTCAGACAGCTTTGATGTATTTAAAGCCTTAAGTGCGGACGGTGACTTACGCCAGTCTTTTATGAATGTGATTAATCCGGCAGGACAAAACAGGGAGTACAACTAAATGTGGCAAGTGTATTTAAAAGAACTGACCGAATTACTCCGTGATAAAAAGACCATGTTTTTTGTCATTCTGCTGCCGATACTGGTGTTCCCTGTGCTGTTTGGCATTATGGGGCTGGTGGTTGCGAACGTGGCAAAAAATGCCGAAGCTGAAGAACACCGTTATGTGATTATCAACGCCGATAAAGCACCAGAGCTGGCAGAAGCGCTGTTTTACCATAAGAACTTTAAAAAGGTTGAGTCAGATTTAACTGATCCCGAAGCCTTAAAACAAGCTATTCGCGATAACAAGTTTGATTTAGCTATTATCATCGCCGACGATTTTAGCGCTGATGTGGCGAACCTTTCGCAAAGCCAGTGGACTGTGGTGTATAACATGTCGTCGCAGCTGGATATGATTGATAAATATTTCAATGAGTTACTACGGGATTACAGCAAAAAGCTGCAACTGGCTAAGCTCGATAGCTTAGGTGTAGGGGCGGACAAGGTGGATGCCTTACTGCAACCTGTGAAGCTGGAAAAAGTAAACACAGCGGAAA
>NZ_JAIWOI010000058.1 GCF_020217005.1 Rheinheimera sp.
GTCGTGAAAACTTAGGTGAAAAAATAGGTGGTTTTGTTGCCTATATCCTGATCCCTTTGTGTCTGATTGGCTGTTCTTACCCTGCTGTGGATATAGGTGCAGGTGAAAAAGAGCGCGGCACTTTAGAAACCTTATTGATATGCCCGATCAGCAGAACTTCTATCGTATTAGGTAAGTTTCTGACCGTGTTAACCACAGGCCTCGCTTCTGCACTTATTACTGTCAGTAGTTTTGGCGGTTGGGGTTATGTGATTGGCTCCCTGATGGGCGTGGACATAGTGGCGAAAACCATGTCGACTTTAGGCATAGCCGATCTGCTGTTGATCCTGATGATGCTGATCCCGCTCTCTGCTATTTTTGCCTCTTTATTGCTGTCTTTATCTATTTATGCCCGCAGCTTTAAAGAAGCGCAAAACTACATAGGCCCCTTGAGCATGATCGTCTTTATGCCGCTGATTGTCGCTTTGATGCCGGGTGTAGAACTGACCTGGGCCATGGCGATGTTACCTATAGCGAACGTGGCTTTGGCTATTAAAGAGTTAATCAAAGGCACCATGGATATCAGCATGCTGCTGGTTATTTTTGGTTCAACCGCAGTGATAGCCGGGGCTATGCTGGCGTTTTGCGTCAGCTGGTTCCAAAAAGAAAAAGTATTGTTCAGATAAAACGGCGGGATATGTTTGCTGTAGGGCGGGGCTTGTCTCCACCCTAAGTCTATCTGAGTCAATGCAGGGGCGTCGTTTATCGGCGCCCGTTTCGTTTCTAATCCTATGCAGAGTCTATCGTCCAATGAAGTTATTTGACGCTATCGTAAATCCCTACAACGGCTGCTACATAGGGCCAGCCCAATTACCTGATTCTGCCGCCGAATTTGCCGCTCGTCTGGCCGCATCTGTCGAAGCCTGGCAGCATCTGCATGCTTTAGTCTGGCTTGAGATACCGGCCTGCCGTTCAGAATTGATTGCTGCAGCTGTCGCACTAGGTTTTAGCTTTCATCACTGTGCGCCGGACCAACTGATGTTATGCAAAAAGCTACAGGCCGATAGCTATTTACCTTTAGCCGCTACTCATAGCATTGGGGTAGGGGCAGTGGTTTTATCCGCTGCTGGCAAAGTATTACTGGTGCAGGAAAAACCACTGCCAGGCAAAAGCCCTGGTTATTTTAAATTGCCAGGCGGTATGGTAGATGCCAAAGAGCATCTGGCCGATGCGGCAGTGCGTGAAGTGCAGGAAGAAACCGGAGTCACAGCCCGTTTCGACAGTTTTTTAGGCTTACGCCACCATCATCAGGGCCAGTTTGGCGCATCGAATTTGTATATGGTGTGTCGTTTAACTGCTGAAGAAACTGACCCCACGCCAGACCCACGCGAAATACTGCAGGCACGCTGGTTCGACTGCACTGACTACCTGGCCGACCCCAACGCCAGTTTTTACAACAAGCTGTTGGTGCAAACCGCCTTAACTGGTCCGCGCCTTTCCAGTCAGAAAGTACCGGGTTATATGAAAGACCCGGATGAGTATGAGATTTTTATCGGGTAGGTTCAGATGTAAATACTTTTGGTTCAAAGGCGTTATCAACCAACAGTTGAGCTATAGTGTTCGAAGAGTTAGGCTATTCACATGATGAAGGTGGAGTAAAAAGATGTTAAGTATCCAGATCGACAATCCAGAACTGGAAGCCGAATTAAAACAGGCATTTGGCAGTAATCCGCAGTCTGTAGTTAAAGCTTTTGCAGACTTTGTACAGGCAAGAAGATTAGCCGACGATATTCAAACTTCGATAGCAGAGTTAGAGCAAGACAAGGCACTCAAATCCGCTGACGTGTTTACATCTATTCGTGCAAGGTATGAGTGACTTACAACTGGTTTTTTCGCCACGCGCAAAAGAGCGTTTATTGCAAATTGCTGAATACCTCTCTGGTCAAGGGCTAGAAAATGCCTTTGTTATTGAATACCTGAATCAGTTTGAATTGTGGTTAAATAAAGTTCTGCTCGAGTTTCCTGAATCAGGTATTGAACTTCCAGAATATGGACCAGGGATAAGAAAGGTCTGTTACAAGAAGTACAGCTTTGTTTACCGCGTTACGTCCTCTCAAATAGAAATTCTGACCGTTTTTCGCGACAACCTGCCTTAAGTTTGTGTTTGGAAGTCATCCGCAAAGTACAAACAGAAACTTGTTATGTTAGGGCATGAACTGTAAGTGCTTGCATCAATCAACTTAAATAGCCACTCAAAATAAACTGCCCGCTCCCACAGAACCAATACTTAAATCATATTTTAGAAACAGCACAGAGAAAAACTTGTCTTTTAATCTCCTATCAATTTCAGGAAAATACTGAATTCTCAGCTTGGACCCAAAAAGTCATTGCTTATTTCAAAATACCACCTTAAGTTTGTTGCAAATAAGTTGCAAGTGTAACTGCATTGCCGGCAATGGATGTCATGGCACCTAGTTTCTCTTTGGTTGCATCGCCTTGGAGTGTTACGTCATGCTTTCTATCCTTACTTTGCATAAGTATATGTATTCGGGCCATTGTTCTTGGTTAATCGGCCTGGGCTCATTCAATATTAAAGGAAATGAAATTGAATAAAAAAGCAATAATAAATAAGTTGTTACTATTGGGTGGTTGGGTATTTTGGATATATCTAATTACTACAGCATTTGTGTATGTATTGAAACCATATACGCAAATTGAATGCTACAACGAAGTAACTCAACGTTCTGAATCTCCAGAGAAAAACAAGATCGCTGAGGTGAGAATTAGGGATTGCGTGGGTGGCACATCAGATTATTTTGGAACAGTGAGTCTAAGCGACAAGAACTCACCTGAAGAAAGCACAGTCGTTTTTGAGTTTAACGGAACACCAGATGAAAGCGGGTTGAGTATTGAATGGGAATCAAAAGATACGCTTTTAGTGAAGATGAAGACAATTAAAAAGGCGAACCGATTAGTTCGCTACGGTAACGACGTAAAAGTGAAATTTGAAATTACAAAATAGCGGTGGGATTATGACAACATTAATAAAAATATTACTGATAATTTCAGTGATGCTTATTTCGCAGACAACCTTTGCTGCGAGCTGTGCAAACATACAACTCACTGAAAAGGCAACACAATATAAAGAAAATCTAACTTAGTTAGATAAGTTGTGTGCAAAGGTAACTAATTGATAGTTTTCAGAACCGCTTATTGTTTTTGAGCCGACAATAGCTCTACCTGGTAACTCTGATGTTAAAGTTTTAAGCAGCTCAAACGACCTTTAGGGTCAGGTCTAGCATCTTGCTCCACACCACAAAGGAAAAATATGTTAGCTGTTTTCTGTGAGCTTTTTCGTTTTTACTTTTATTAAAGCATTGAAATTGAATCAACTAATTATCTCGGGGCAAAGGGCAAGATCTGACACCATTAATTGTTTGCGGGGGCAAAGGGCAAGATCTGACACCATTAATTGTTTGCGGCCTTATTTTAAGGACGTGGTCAGGTGCCTTTACCCAATTTTTGCTAGTGCTTCTTGAGCCGCTACCATAACAACTTTCCATTTAGCATCTTTCAATAGCTCATCAATAGATTGATTCTCGCTATCAATATTTCGCTCAAAAAGTTTTGTAAACTCCCAGAGGATTAATTTCTCATCCGCCGTAACGCTTTCAGATATTAAACCAGACCCTTTAGGTAAGGAGTCCATAACTAAATCATCAAACCACCAACAAACAAATTCGCTTTTATAGTCATTGTATTCAACTTTTGATGCAAATTCTCTCTGTCTCGGCGGAGACGATAAAAAGCTCAAAATTTCTAGGCACGAATTTCTGAATTTCGAGGCAGTACTGTCCATAGTTACCTAACGTTTGGTTAAGGGGCGGGCTTTACCCCGTCCCAGTGAGCGAAGTGAACGATTTGAACCACTTGTTAGCCGTAATGCTGGATTTCGCCAAAATACCACTGCTCAGAAACATATGGATTTCCATCATCATCTTCGTCAGTACGCAGAACTCCAAGCTCACTAAAGCCCTCCGGTAGTGCTAGACCTAATTCTTGGGCAAGACTTTGTCCTTGGATTTTTTCAATTTTCCCGAAGCGTCCAGTTTGTTCCGTTGTGTGCTCTTTGAAATATTGTTCACTTGTATAAATACACAGTTCGCTAGAGAACATACAGGGCAGTGAAATAACGCATGTGACTCTAAAGCACTCAGCGTATTGTGGTTTGGCTTTGTATATATGGTATGCGGCATCTATAAGTTGCTGTGCACAAAATGCTTGTATGCTCTTGGTGGTTTGCTTACCCTCAACAAGATTTCGATACACAGGAATTTTATAGTTCCAGTACTTTTCCTCTGACGTTATCTGGAGTGGAAAATATCCTGAAAGCGACTCTTTCCAACGCGCGAGTGCGCGTAAACGACGTGGTATGCCACGAAGCTTTTTGTTGCTAAACGAAGATCTGCCTGCTGTCATAAAGTACGGCTAACGCTGCTAGCCGCAGCCAGCGCTGTTTGCTGGCGATAAAATTTGTTTGTTATAAATCACCTTTCGATTAACCAATATACTATCGCAGCAAATGGGACAACAATAATACAAAAAGTTAACAGTCCTACGCTCGTTTGGAGAGCAGTGTTAACTAAGGCATCACCGCCTATAAAGTAATTAAAGGCCATAGCAAAAACTATAACTGAGACTACACAAGAGCAAATACCAGAAATTAACAATTTAAGCACTATCGTAGTATTTAATTTTTGAAAGACTATCCTGAATACCGTATAACCAAAAATTGAAGTACAAATAGCCACGCCAACAGCGAAAAATAACGAAAAGAATAAAATAGGTAACAAAGCTAATGTCATTTCACTTTGGATGGTGGCAACCACAATAGTAGCGGCAATAAAAGCCATCCAGTAGCCAGCAATCGCTGAAACAACGTAGGTAGAAAATTTAGGCTCAATTTGCATATAAGTTATAACGCCCGCAATAGCCGAGAGCGAAGCGAATCGGTTGTTTGTGCTTGTTATGTTTTTACCAATTCTCGTCATAATAGAAGGGTAATTTTGGAGAATCAAAATCACCCTCCCCATATTTCGCATCTATGTGCGCTGGCAGCATATTCCGCATCTTTTCGTGAATAGATGTGTGTAACAATTTAAATCCAGCGTGCTCATTGATCGAGATCGAACCCAGAAACCGTTCGATATCTTCAATATTTTTGTAATGCAATGGCTGATGAAAGAACCTTTGATATTCTTGTAAGGTCGAGAAAACGTACATCAAGTCTTTTAAATTGACCTCAACTTTCTCATCAGGATCGATTGCCTCAAAACCGAAGGTAACAATCTCTTCCAAATTGTCAGTGTACTCTTTAGTCACTTACTACCCCACGAAACATAACATTTCTATATTGTGCCGGCACGCTTTCTCTGGTTCTACCAGATGACACACCAGTGTTAACTTATTGATAAAAACAATTAATTACAGTCAACTACGGCAAGACGAGACCCAAAGCGTGCTGGCACATTATTACTTTTCTCTGGCCTGTTATTTTTAGGTTGGGCCACTCTAAGTATCTAAATTAGAGTGTTTTTTCTTTTTCAGCAACAGATAAATGTGCCTGTTGGTTTGCTCAAAGCGTGCCTGTTTTTTTTGATGACAGCCAATAACACTGTGTATTCGCCAAGTAGTAGAAGCAATATCCGCTTTTGTCTAAAGTGACGATAGAGCTAACCTCTCGATACCACCAGCCAGCAGACTCAACCCATCTAGCTATTTTTCAGGCAAATCCGCTCTGAGGCACATAGCTTTGCATCACTTGCAATGCCGCTTTATTTCTGTCACACCCTTGCCAGAGCCTGATCGTTCATAAACACTATAGCCACTGTTTTTAAAGGACTATCGGCGCTTTATGATTAGTTTGTTATATGCCCATCCTTATGCCCGCCATGCCAGGTTGGAGCAAATGATGCTTAATGCAGTGCAGCATTGGCCCGGGCTTGAGCTGCGCGATTTGTATCAGCTGTACCCTGATTTTTATATTGATGTTGCACTGGAGCAAAAGATGCTGGCCCACAGTAAGGCCATCGTTTTGCATTACCCCATGCAGTGGGGCTTGCCGCCGGCTTTATTAGTGCAGTACCTGCACAAGGTGTTTCAGTATGGCTGGGCCTACGGTAAAGCTGCCTCTGGTGAGTCTGTGATGTCGCTGCAGGGAAAAAAATTCTGGTTAGTCACACACGCAGTAGCGCCACAGCATGAATTGGACCCTTGTTATCAGCAGACTATGTTCACGCCTTTGCGCCAACTGGCTTTATCTTGTGGCATGGAATGGCAACACCCTCTGATGCTGCCTGAATTAACCGACAGCACTATTGCCACAGAGGCCGCCGAATTATTCCGCTCCGGGCTGGAGCAACTTTCTGCGGCCATAACGCTGGACTAACAAAGCAGCGATAAAGGACTGATTATGCATCTTAACGTTCTGACTTATTTAATGATTTACCTGGCAGCTATGGTGCTGGTAGTGCCTTTAGCCAAGCGCTTTGGCCTTGGCGTCGTGCTGGGGTATTTATTAGCTGGTATAGCGCTGGGCCCGGCAGGTTTTGCTATTGCCAGTAATACCGACGACATTAAGTTGCTGGCTGAGCTGGGGGTGGTGCTGATGTTATTCAGTATAGGCCTGGAGCTGGATGCAAAAAAACTCTGGGCCATGCGGCACAGAGTCTTTCTGTTTGGCTCATTGCAGGTGCTGGTCTGTGCTTTGGGCATAGGCCTGGCCACCAGTGTGCTGGGGTTATCTTACGCTTTGTCGGTATTTATCGGTCTGGCTTTGGCTTTGTCGTCCACTGCTGTGGCTGTGCAACTGATGAAAGATCGTAATTTAATGGGCACTCACACCGGGCAATCTGTGTTTGGCGCCTTGTTACTGCAAGACATGGTGGCTATTCCACTGTTGATTGGTGTCAGTTTACTAGCGCCTTCGGCCGATACAGCTGAATTTAAAGCCTTGCCTGCTTTGGCTGCTGTAGTGGCCCTGGTATTAGCGGGGCGCTACCTGATAGGGTATTTATTGCACTGGGTTGCTCATCACGGCTCCCGCGAGCTTTTTGTCGGGCTGGCCTTATTGCTGGTGATAGGGGTGATGGAGCTGATGACAGCTGTTGGTGTATCTGCGGGTTTAGGTGCTTTTATTGCGGGTGTGCTGTTGGCAAGCTCTGAGTTCCGTCATCAGTTGGAGGCCGACCTGGAACCCTTTAAAGGACTGTTTTTAGGGCTGTTTTTTATCACTATTGGCGCCAGTATCGATATGCAGCTGTTAAGCACAGAATGGCAACTAATTAGCCTTTTGCTGCTGTTATTTGTCGGGTTAAAACTCTTGCTGTTGTATGGCGTGGCGTGGGTGTTAAAGATTGCCGCGCCTGAGCGTTTGAGCTATGCCATCTTGCTGGGGCAAGGCAGTGAATTTGCTTTTGTGTTGGCGGCTTTGGCAACTGCAGGGGCTCTACTTAGTGCCACAGAAGGCGCCATGCTGAATTTGTTAATTGCCTTGTCTATTGCCGTATCGCCTTTATTGATGAAGCTGCTGGACGTCTGGGCCGTGCGCCAGCAAAACCAGCAGCCGCAACAGGGATCTGATGTAGAGAATAGCGAAAGCCCGGTCATTATTGCCGGTTTTGGCCGTTACGGTCAGATTTTAGGCCGTCTGTTATTGTCCAACGGCATAGTGCCCACAGTGCTTGATCACGACTCTGACACTATTCAAACCATGACGAAGTTTGGCTTTAAGGTGTATTACGGCGACGCCAGCCGGATGGACGTGCTGGAGGCTGCTGGTGCTGCGCATGCCAAAATTCTGGTGATTGCGGTAGACGATGTACAGGCGATTAACGCCATTGTCAGCAATGCCAAACAACATTTCCCGCATTTAAAACTGATGGCCAGGGCCAAAGATGTGGCCCATATGTATCAGTTACGTCAGTTGGGTGTAGAGCATATAGAGCGTGAACTCTTTGAGGCTTCGTTACGTCAGGGCAGGGATGTATTAACTCAACTTGGCATGGGCCGCTACGAAGCCAAAGAACTGGCCGACCGTTTCAGAGCCGCCAATTACCAGCTGATCGATAAAATGCAGCTGGTGCGTCAGCAACAAGACGAAAAAAGCTATATACAGTTGTTAAAACAAAGCAGGGAAGAGCTGCAACGCCAGTTGGAACGTGAAAGCCGGGATGCGCCTAAGCGTTATCAGGGGCTATACACAGAGCCTGAAGCGGATAAAAACGACCTCAAATAATAACTAGCCATCAGAAGCCTAAGCCGAAACCGCCTCAGGATCAGAAGTTTTGGCTTGGGCTGAGCTCAACTGCAGTGCAGGGGCGCTCAGTGAAGGTGAAGTTGTTTGTATATCGGAAACGCAAAAGGCTATACTGCCGAAGTAATGAAGCAGTGGAGTAATTAGTCATTAATTTTCATGGATTTGAATTGCATTTGCCAACGCTGATGCTGTTTACCTTAATGGTCAATCTGATGATTGGCTGTTATCTGGCTATGGTTTATCTGCTGCGTCGGCACGATAAAAGTTTTTTGATTTGGTCTTTGGCTTGTGTGGTTTTTGTGGCTGGAGGTTGTGCTGCAGCAGCAAGGCCTTATCTTGAGTGGCCCATCCTGACTTATGTGCTTTCCGATTTGTTACTGCTATTGTCTCCGGCTCTGGTTGTTACCGGACTGGTACTTTTTCTAAAAGGTCGTTTTAGTGCGCGTTCAAGGCAACAGGTAGTGTTGTTACTGACTTTGTATCTGTTACTTCAGTTCATGTTACATCAGGTGAATAACGCCTCAACTGCTTTAACCTCTTTTGGCATAGCTGTGATTTTTATTTATGCTATCCCATTGTTACGGCAATCCAGATTGAAACCTGCTTTTCCCGTTTATGTGTTACAAGGCTTTTTCGCTGTTCACGCCGTTATAATGTTGCTGCAGGTGGTATTGGTGATGCCGCTGATAGGTGAAGACTATCGGGCCATCAGTTTACCCGGCTTACAATGGGTGCTGTTGGGTCATGTGTTATTAACTGTTGGCACAGGTTTTATGTTGCCTTTGCTGGCTTTTTCTCACACAGAAAGTCAATTGTTGCGTTTGGCGGAACTGGATGACTTAACTCAGTTACTCAATCGAAGGGAGTTTTTAAAACGAGCCAATCTGACGTTAAGCAGCAGCAGGCGACAGCAGCACAGCGTGGTGGTGCTGATGATTGATCTCGACCATTTTAAGCAAATTAATGACAAGTGGGGCCACGCTGTGGGCGATCAGGCACTGAGAAAAGTGGCTGATTTACTCAGGGTTGGACTTCGCACTACAGATCTGATCGGCAGGCTTGGTGGCGAAGAGTTTGCCGTCTTGATGCCCAATACCAGCGCTGCGCAAGCAGCGGTAATAGGTCAGCGCTTGTGTGAGCGCATTGCTCATCATGGCTGGGAAATAGAAGCCAGGCCCGTGAAATTAACGGTCAGTGTAGGTGGCGCCAGTTGTGTCGGTGCGATGCGCGAGTTAAATGAATTATTGGCAGAGGCGGATACCGCTTTATACAAAGCCAAGTCAGAAGGGCGCAATCGTATCGTCTTTGGTTCTGAAGCAGGCTAAAGGCCATCCGCTTATTACGGGTCTGAACCTGGCGCAGTAAATACAAACAATAAACGGCCTTTCGGCCGTTTATTGTTTGCAAAGCAGGCAAAGTGAATTATTCAGCCAGACTGCCCCATAAGTCGTATTCGTCTGCTTCTTCTACTACCACATCCACCAGATCGCCTGGTTTTAATGAAGTTTCGCCATTTAAGTACACAGCACCGTCAATTTCAGGAGCGTCAGCGAAGCTGCGGCCTATGGCACCTTCGTCGTCCACTTCATCTATTAACACTTTAATAGTACGGCCAATTTTGCTTTGCAAACGAGCAGCACTGATGCGCTGCTGCGTTTCCATAAAGCGGTGATAACGCTCTTCTTTGATTTCTTCAGCGATTTG
>NZ_JAIWOI010000007.1 GCF_020217005.1 Rheinheimera sp.
GCAGCGTTAAGTGCCAGCAGATTCGTTTGATCTGCAATAGATCGGATAGTGGTCACTATGGCTGATATCTGTCTGGAATCTTCATTCAGATTCGAGATCTGATGGGTAGCCTCCTGCATTTCTTTTGAAATAACAGCAGAATTGTCTCTTAAGGCCTGCATTTGCGTTTTGCTTGAAACCACAACTTCCACTGTCTCTAAGGAGGCATGCATCGCCATATTCGCCGCATGTTCTACAGCTTGTTCTTGTTTTATGTCGGCGGAAATATCAGAGGCAAATTTGATCACCTTCACTACTTTGCCATTGTCGCCATAAATAGGGTTATAGGTAGCCTCCAGCCAAATTGACTGGTTGGACGCATTCAGTCGCTGAAACCGCCCAGATTTAAATTGTCCTTTGGCCAACTCAGCCCAGAAATGTGGGTGTTGCGAATAAAAGTCCGAAGTGCAGAATATTTTGTGATGTTTGCCTTTGATTTGTTGCAGGCTATACCCCACAGACTGCAGAAAGTTGTCGTTGGCGGTAATAATGGTACCGTCAGGTTCAAACTCGATCACCGCCTGAGATTTATGCAACGCCTGAATGATAGCGTGCTGATCTTTCAGCTGAGCGGTTTTTTCAGTGGCGTCGCTGGCAAACTTAACGATACGTACAACTTTGCCCTCTTCCATCACAGGGAAGTAAGTTGCCTCCAGCGCTATAGCTGAGCCATCTTTTTTGTAGCGGGTAAAGGTTTTTGAATGAGGAATGCCTTGTGCAAGGCTCTGCCAGAACTTTGTGTACTCAGTACTGCGCGCATAATGCATATCACAGAATATTTTATGATGTTGCCCGGCTATTTCATCAGGGCTGTAACCTACAACAGCAAGAAACAAATCATTGGCTTCGAGAATAAATCCCTGAGGATCAAAAACGATTAAGGGAATTTGTTTTTGCACTGCTGCGTAAAACAAAGCTTCAGTTGAAGTTTTTACCGGCTCGGGTGCTTGTTTTATGAATTTTAAAATAGCGCTCAACATAAACAATACCTCGCTGTCAGTTAATACCTCGGCTGTGAGGTACAACTCTGCTTTGCCTTAAAGCAAAAAGCCAAACATCAACTTTATGCTGTTATTTAGTGCAAATATAGAGGACAAAAGAGACAAAGTCAACAAAATGATAAAGTTGATTAATTTTGTAATTTTAATCATGGGCTTAGCCTTGGGGGAGCAGGACATAGCTCCAGACTCAGATACCGCATTAAAGTCTGCGTGAACACCGGATAAAAAACGAAAGAGATGACGCCTTATTCTGTAACACTTTTTTGGTTGTTGTTTGCTTAGCCACTGGTTAGGCTCGGCTCTTGTCATAAGGTGTGTAATGAAGGAGTTGCGGTTATGCGTCAATTTAGCTTGATCTGTTTTTTAGTCTTGCTGTTAGTGGCATGTAGCGAAGCAGAACAACAATACAAAGTTTCCACAGCTTCAACAGAAGTGACTGTATTGGACAGTGTTTTTCCTATGCCAGGTTTGAACAGGACCAGACAGGTGCGTTTGTATTTGCCGCCAGGCTACCAGACATCAGAAAAACGCTACCCTGTGCTTTATATGCATGACGGGCAAAATGTGTTTGATCAGGCCACTTCTTTTGCCGGTGAATGGGGGGTAGATGAAAGCCTCAATGAACTTGCCGCCGCAAACCAGCTCGAGCTGATCGTTGTCGCCATTGATAACGGAGGGGAAAAACGCATGACTGAATTGAATCCTGCCGATCATCCACAGTATGGTCAGGCTGAGGGTAAAGCTTATATTGAATTTATCGTCGGCAGCGTTAAGCCTTATATAGATCAACATTTCCGTACTTTGGCAGACGTGAATCACACTGGCATTATGGGCAGTTCAATGGGGGGATTAATCAGTCATTACGCTGTAGTACAATTCCCCGAAGTGTTTGGCAAAGCGGGTATCTTTTCACCTTCTTATTGGGCCAGTGGCGCTAAAGTCAGTTGGTTTGAAAATCAGAGAGCTGCTACTGATGCACTTTTGTATTTTTATATGGGAGAAGAGGAAGGCGAGTCTATGGTGCCAGATGTGCAAAGAGTGTATCAGTCGGTGCTTGCCAAAGGCCACCCGGCAAAGCACACTCAGTTTCATTTGAAGGCCAATGCTGACCACAATGAAGCGGCATGGCGCGCTGAATTTAAGGCAGCAGTACTGTGGTTGTTCAACGACAAGTAGTTATGGGAGCTTCACCTGATCTCATTTAATAAAGGCTATATTGGCCAGGTGCCTTATCTAAAAAAATATCGTCTTTTTCTGTACTAAATCAACTACATGCCTATAGTTAATACGTACCTATCCTGGTATTTTTGCAGCGAGGGAGTGTGTGGTTATGTTTAGCCTAAGTTCGAATTCCGACAATATAGTCAATGCCATTAATGCTACTCAGGCAGTGATCCAGTTTTCGCTGGATGGACAGATTGAGCATGCCAATGAAAACTTTTTGCGACTGATGGGCTACCAGTTACAGGAAGTACAAGGTAAGCATCACAGTATTTTTTTAGAATCGGGTACCGCCACATCAGCAGCTTATCAACAGTTTTGGGCTGATTTGCGTGCAGGAAAACCTCATACCGCGGAATTTAAACGTATTACTAAAAGTGGTAAAGCGGTCTGGATCCAGGCCTCTTACACTCCTATTTTGAAAAATGGCAAAGTGTCAAAAGTGATCAAATTCGCTTCAGATATCACTGAGCAGGTTTTAAAGCAGGCAGATTTTGCATCTCAGCTGCAGGCTATTCACAGAGCTCAGGCAGTGATTGAGTTTAATGTCGATGGAACAATACTGTTCGCCAATGCTAATTTCCTGAATTTAATGGGGTATAGCCTAAAAGAAGTCACAGGCCAACATCACCGGATTTTTGTAGATCCAAAAGAAGCGAACTCAGGCAGTTATGCTGAATTTTGGCGTCGGTTAAAAGAGGGGCATTATCAGACCGCTGAGTATAAAAGACTGACTAAAACTGGTCATGAAATATGGATCCATGCCACATACAACCCGATCAAAGATCCCGATGGTAAAGTTCTGAAAATAGTTAAGTTTGCCAGTGATATCACCCACGAAGTTGCGCAGAAAAAAGAGTTCCGCCTACTTTCGATGGTTGCCAATGAAACGGACAACGCTGTGATGATTTCTAATTCAGACCGCATTATCCAGTACGTGAACAAAGGCTTTAGTCAGATGACAGGTTATGCGGCCAATGAAGTCTTAGGTCATGTAGCAAGGGAGTTTTTGGTTGGGCCTAAAACTGATCTTGTAACTAAAGAACGTATAGAAGCGGAACTGAGCGTTCCCCGTGCTTTTTATGATGAAATTGAGATCCACCGTAAAGACGGCTCGTCGTTATGGATCTCTGTGACCAGCAATCCGGTTTATGACGAAAAAGGTCAACACAGTCATTTTATCGCTATTTTGGCGGATATTAGCAAAGTCAAATCGTCAGCTTTGGAGTATCAAACCCGTTTTCAGGCCATAGGTCAGTCGAATTTAATGCTGGAATGGGACAAAGAGGGGCGATTAAAGGATATTAACGATTATCCACAACGCCAATTTA
The DNA here is from genome assembly GCF_020217005.1 of Rheinheimera sp. Lineage (GTDB taxonomy): Bacteria > Pseudomonadota > Gammaproteobacteria > Enterobacterales > Alteromonadaceae > Pararheinheimera. The sequence goes on from NZ_JAIWOI010000007.1 coordinate 3,593, forward strand.
AATTGAATAGTGAACAATTCAGTAAAGTTGTAGCGGACTGGCGCAGTTTTTTAACTCAGGAACAGGTTGCTAAAGTATTGGCCGGACAAAGTATAGCGGTAGATATACATATTCAGTGTAATGGACGGAAACTTGGTATAGCTGCAACTTTTTGTGCAGTCAGAGACACCTATGGTGAATTGCAAAAAATTATTATGTTTGGCGCTGATATATCTGAACGTTTACAGGTCGTACAAACCAGTGATTCGGTGATGTCTGAATTGGTCAATTCTGGCCAAAGCATTAATAACATGGTGTCTTCCATTAATTCTATCGCTGATCAAACCAACTTACTGGCGCTCAATGCGGCCATTGAAGCTGCGCGGGCAGGGGAAGCAGGTCGTGGTTTTTCCGTCGTCGCTGATGAAGTGCGGAATCTGGCTTCCAAAGCCAGCGCTTCGGCCAGTGAAATCAACACAGTAGTGGGACGTAATCAGGCATTATTGACTAGTTTGTCTGAGACCTTAAACAAACTAAACAAAAGAGCTTAATTGGCGAAGCAAAATATGAAGGGAGCGGCAAGGCGGCTCCCTTTGATATTAAGGCAAATCAAACCACAAGGCTTTGACCGGACCCGAAGTAGCTAAGGCTGCTAATTCAGTTTGTTTACTGATCTTTGCGCCATCTCCTGCTTGCATTGTGATGCCGTTTAACTCCAATTCCCCTTCAATCAGATGCAGGTAGTAATGGCGTTTTGTGGTCACAGGCAACTGAATCACATCATGTTCACTTAACAACAGTTGTGATAAACAGGCATCCTGTTTGATGTGCAGGCTACCGTCCCGACCGTCAGGTGAAATCACTAAAGTTAAACCTGGTTCAGCTTTAAAATCTTTTTGCTGATAACCTGGAGTGCCGCCAAATTGATTTGGCTGGATCCAGATCTGCAGGAACTTTAGCTTGTCCTTATCGCTGGCGTTAAATTCGCTGTGGTAAATGCCTTTGCCTGCACTCATCAACTGAAATTCGCCCGCTGGCAGAGTTTTCACGTTACCGGCTGAATCTCTGTGGGCTATTTGCCCTTCCAGCACATAGCTGATGATTTCCATGTCCTGATGGCCATGGGTGTCAAAGCCTGCCGCTGCATCTACTTCGTCATCGTTGATCACCCGCAGTGCAGAGAAGCCCATATGGGCAGGGTCGTAGTAGCGGCCAAAAGAGAAGCTGTGCTTGCTTTTTAGCCAGCCGAAAGCGGCTACGCCACGATCGGCAGAGCGTCTTAATTCAATCATGATATCCCTCGTACTTGAAGCCGCAGCTTTGTTGTCTGCCCTGGCTTTCTAAAAAGAGTTTCGCCCCAATCACATAGTGGCCTATGTTCATGGAGACTCATTCACTTGTCGCCGCGCTGTGACTCCAATAACTTTGGATATCGACGCGGCTTTGGCAGACTCTCTCTTTTGCAGAGAGAGTCTCTTTGAGTGGATGCTTAGTTCAGTTTCTTCGCGATAATGGCGTCGATTGAAGCTTTTCCTGCACCGCTGAACAACAGAGATACACTGGCAGCTAACAGAGCCAGGCCGAATTCGTAACCGTTATTGCTCATAAACAGACCGTTAGCAAAGTGCACTTTAAAGATGGCCACTAACATGGCGATAATTAAAGTCACTGCAGCAGGGCGGGTTAGTACACCAAACACCAGCGCCAGACCACCAAAAAATTCAGCTGCACCTGCTAAAAACGCCATCAGTACACCCGGAGCCAGGCCTATGCTTTCCATCCAGCCACCAGTGCCTTCTAAGCCGTAGCCACCAAACCAGCCAAATAATTTTTGAGCACCGTGTGCAGCAAAAATAATACCTACCGGTACTCGTAAAGCTAAAGCGCCAAAACCTGCGTTTGTACTAAAAATTTGTTGTAAAGTTGCTTTGTTCATATCATTCACCTTTAAATAAATTGACCGTTAATTGGAGTTGTCAGACTGCCTTAAACCGCTTGTCAGTTCCGATGTGTGTACTTTAGTGCGACTTGCATTTTTAAAAAAGCGGAATAAACTGAGCTCTGTGTTCAAAATATTTGAATTATTGTGGCTCTGCGTACTGAGACGAAGGATTTTATGGCCAATCACCCTATTTTGACGTTGGACGCTTTGCGCGCTATGGACGCTATTGACCGCAAAGGCAGTTTTGCTGCAGCGGCTGAACATTTGTACAAGGTACCTTCAGCCTTGAGCTACACCATAGCTAAGCTGGAGAGCGATCTGGATGTGCAGTTGTTCGACCGTTCTAAACAAAAAGCACAGTTAACCCCAGCGGGTCAGTTGTTGTTGCAGCAGGGCCGGGAATTATTGCAGGCGGCCAGCCGGTTACAGGATGCAATTAAACAAGTCGATACTGGCTGGGAAACTCAGTTTGTGATTGCCAAAGACAGCATAGTGCCTTACCCGCCAGTGCTGAGTTTAATTAATGAGTTTATGAGCCTTGGCAAAATGACCGAGGTCAGTATGCGTGAAGAAGTTTTGGGTGGTGGCTGGGAGGCGCTGGAGACAGGTCGTGCTCAAATTGCGGTCGGGGTTTCGGCCGATATGCCAAAAGGCAAGTACGAGTTGGTCCCTATAGGGGAAGTGGAGTTTGTGTTTGCCTTATCGCCTTTGCATGAACTGGCCAATATCAACAGACAAATAGATTTAACTGACGTAGAACAGGAAACCGCCATAGTGGTGTCAGACTCCGCATTGGACGCACCTAAACGTAGCAGTGGCTTATTCAGCACCCGTCGGGTGCTTCGGGTGAGTTCGATGCAGGCAAAAATTGCTGCGCAGGTACAGGGCCTTGGAGTAGGGTTTTTGCCTAAACATTTGATCCAGGATGAACTGGCCAGAGGCTTATTAATAGCGAAAAAAACCAGTATTCCACGAGATAAAGCCATGTTGTATCTGGCCTGGCAAAAACAAGGTCAGGGAAAGGCGCTGCAATGGTTTAGTCAGGCTTTGAGTCAATATCCCTGGGCCCAGGTCTGGTGCTAGAGCCTGCATAAAAAAGGTGAAAAAACTTCAGCCAAAACCGCAGATTTTTGCTGTATTTCAATAGATTGATTGGGTAAAGTAGCGCCAATTTTGGTGCCGCTTTTTTAGCAGGCTAAACAGGTTTTGCGCTTATGTTATTAACCTTAGTGATTTGTTATTGGGTGTTTTCTGTAGCCCTTGGATTATGGGCTGCACTGCGGGTCAAAAACACCCGCGATTTTGCGGTCGCAGGCCGGCACCTGCCTTTTTATATGGTTACGGCTACCGTCTTTGCCACCTGGTTTGGTAGCGAAGCTGTGCTGGGGATCCCCGCTACTTTTATCGACGGCAATTTACGTGACATAGTGGCTGATCCTTTTGGTGCTGCACTCTGTTTAATTTTGGTCGGGGTATTTTTTGCTGCGCCTTTGTACCGGATGAAATTACTGACCATAGGCGATTTTTACAAAAGACGTTATGGTCGTTCTGTTGAAGTGCTGACCACTTTAGCCATAGTGTTGTCTTATTTAGGTTGGGTTGGGGCTCAGTTAACAGCTTTAGGTCTGGTATTTAATGTGGTCTCTGACGGCGCTATCAGCATGACAGCCGGGATGTGGATTGGCGCTGGCAGTATTCTGATTTACACCCTGTTTGGCGGTATGTGGGCAGTGGCTATTACCGACCTGGTGCAGATGATCGTGATAGTACTTGGGCTGTTGTATATAGGCGGCGAAGTGTCAGAGATGGTTGGTGGTGTGTCCATTGTGGTGGAGCATGCCGCGGCAGCCGGCAAACTGGAATTTTGGCCCGAGGCTGATTTAAAGGCCATCATCGCTTTTATAGCGGCAGCCTGCACCATGATGTTGGGTTCTATGCCACAGCAGGATGTGTTCCAACGGGTGCAATCAGCGAAGTCGGAAAAAATTGCCGTCTGGGGTTCTATCCTTGGCGGTTCTTTGTATTTCCTGTTTGCATTTATTCCGCTTTTTATCGGTTACGCCGCCACTTTAGTTGCCCCTGATATGGTGAAGAACCTGATGCAGTCTGACTCTCAGCTGATTTTACCTCAGTTGGTATTACAGCATATGCCGCTGATTGCGCAGGTAATTTTCTTTGGAGCTTTGTTATCGGCCATTAAAGGCTGCGCATCCGCTACTTTGCTTGCACCTTCAGTTTCTTTTGCTGAAAACATACTGAAACCTCTGTTGCCTCCGCTGCAGGATAAACAGCTGTTACGGCTGATGCAGGCTGTAACCTTAGTCTTTGCTGGCTGCACTTTGACCTATGCACTGAACAGCGAATCCACTATCTTTGGCATGGTGGAAGATGCCTACCAGGTGACTTTAGTCGCCGCTTTTGTGCCACTGGCTTTTGGTGTCTATTGGCGCAGAGCCACCAATCAGGGCGCTTTAATGGCGATCACTTTTGGTGTCAGTACCTGGCTGGGTATTATTTTCCTTGGCCCTGAAGACCCTTATGTGCCAGCCCAGTTTGCCGGCTTACTGGCCAGTATTGCCGGTATGCTGATTGGTTCTTTGATGCCGCAGTACTTCGAACACGATCATTCGGTTCACGACAAGCTACACAGTGGTGAAATGGCCCATAAAGGCCCAGAACATGGCTGATTTTCTGCAAAGGATTAAAGCTGTTGTCTTTGATTTAGACGGCACTTTAGTGGATTCGCAGCTTGATTTTACCGAGCTGCGTCGTCGTTTGGGCTGGCCTGAGCAGACTTTGATCCTGGAGCATTTAGCCAGCTTAAGCTGTGCTATCGAAAAACAACAAGCAGCGCAGATTATAGTCGACTTCGAGCTTGAAGGCGCCCGCAAAGCCAGCTGGATGCCTAATGCTGATCTGTTGTTACAGCAATTGAATCAGCGTGCTGTGCCTATGGCGATCTTGACCCGCAATATGCGTCAGGCCACAGAACTTTGTATGCAGGCGCTTCGTATCCCTATTGAGTTAGTACTGACCCGAGACGATGCTCCGGCTAAACCTCAGCCTGAAGGCTTGTGGCTGATAGCCGAACGTTTAGGTGTGCAGCCTAATGAAATGTTGTATGTCGGTGACTACCTGTTTGATATCCAGACCGCCCGTAACGCGGGTTCCTATTGCTGCTTATACCGTTATGGTGATAACCATATTTACGCAGAGCAGGCCGACCTGGTAGTGGATGATTTATTGGATTTGTTAGTGCATTTGCAAAAATAAGATGTGACCTCTGGTTAAAGATCTTTTTCCAGCACCTTTGGCAAACGGCGGTGTTTTTCTTTGGCTTCTTTAATGGCATCGCTAAAGGCAGAAGCCAGAATGCCTGTGGGCACTGCAATCATACAAATACCAGTGACTGCAGTGATCCCCGCCAGAATGCGGCCAAGTACAGTAACAGGGTAGACATCGCCATAGCCCACTGTGGTTAAGGTAGCGACTGCCCACCAACTGGCGCGGGGGATAGAGCCAAAAGCTTCAGGTTGGATATCTCCTTCGACTAAATACAGACAAGTCGCAGCAAACAGCAAAATAATCACACCAAAAATACCACTGACCAGCAGTTCATAAGTACGACTGCGCACAGCTTCAGCTATACATTCCAGCGCTGTAGAGAAACGCCCCAGTCGTGCTAAGCGCACCACTCGTATTAATAACACCAGGCGTAAAATCACGCCACCATTGCCCAGATACAGTGAAAAGGCCACCAGAATGGCCAATAAATCCGCCAGGGCAAAAAAAGAAAACACATGTTTCCAGCGACTGGTAACTGCATCGTTTTCAATGCAGGTCCAGAGTCTGGCCAGATACTCAAGCAAAAACAAAGAACCCAACGCCAGCTCTGTGTAACGAAACCAGTGTTCATGACCCTGGCGTATGTTGGGTTCGGTTTGAATAATCGCCAGTAAAATACCAACCAGTATCACCAGAGCTATTGCTATATTCAGTGGCGACATGCCATTGCCTGAATACAGCACAGGGTCGAGCTGATGGGCTAAGCGGGAGCGTAATTGATGAAGAAAACTTTGATCGTGCATAACACACCAAAAGTTGAAGTTATGCCTGATTGTCTGAGCAAGCAACTGATTTGGCAAGGTGTTCTTCAGATCTTGCCGCTAAAAATCACCCGGGATCTCGTCCAGTTCTGCAATGGCATTCTGTAGCAAGGCTTGTTGCCGTTCCTGCTCCGTTAATATGCCAACAAAAGGCGTGCGGCGGCGTAGCTTGCGTAAATAAGGGCTGTCTTCTGTGATGCCTGCACAAAACTGTTCTGGTTCAGCATAAAGCTCTAACACAGACACCCAATGCATATAAGCACCATACCCCAGCTGGCCGTTGTCGCGCCGCTCTTCCAGTTTGGCTTTGACCTGTTCGAGCAAAGCAGGCTCAGCCAGTAATTTGTTTGCTATTGCCTGATGCAGCACCAAAATTTGCCG
>NZ_JAIWOI010000059.1 GCF_020217005.1 Rheinheimera sp.
ATCCGGTAAGTCGTTGGCTTTAGCGCCTTCGACCGGGCTGTATTTAAAGCAGCCGACGCGGTCGAGCTGTGCTTCTTCTAACCAGTCTAATAATTCCTGGAACTCTTCTTCAGTCTCACCAGGGAAACCTACGATAAAGGTCGAACGAATCGTTAGTTCAGGACAGATTTCGCGCCATTTTTTGATGCGCTCTAACACGCGGTCAGACTGACCAGGGCGTTTCATCAGTTTTAATATACGCGGGCTGGCGTGCTGGAAAGGAATATCCAGGTATGGCAATAACTTACCTTGCGCCATTAATGGGATCACATCATCGACATGCGGGTAAGGGTAGACATAGTGCAGACGCACCCAAATGCCTAAATCGGCCAAGGCTTCGCATAATGACTGCATAGAGGTCTTGACCGGTTGGCCATTCCAGAAGCCTGTGCGGTGCTTCACATCCACACCATAAGCGCTGGTGTCCTGAGAGATAATCAGCAGCTCTTTTACGCCGGCTTTTTGTAAACGCGCCGCTTCATCCAGCACTTCGCCAATAGGGCGGCTGACTAAGTCACCACGCATCGACGGGATAATGCAGAAAGTACAACGGTGGTTACAGCCTTCAGAAATTTTTAAGTAGGCGTAATGTTTAGGCGTTAATTTAATGCCGTGATCCGGTACCAGTTGAATAAAGGGATCATATTTTGGCTTAGGCACAAAGTCATGCACCTGCTTTAATACGTTTTCATACGCATGAGGACCGGTAATACCCAGCACATTCGGATGCACTTCACGGATTTCATCCTCACGTGCACCTAAACAGCCCGTCACTATCACTTTGCCGTTTTCAGCTAAAGCTTCGCCTATGGTATCTAACGATTCCTGCACCGCGCTGTCGATAAAACCACAGGTGTTGACGATCACCAGCTCGGCATCATCATAACTTGGAACTATTTGATAACCTTCAGTTTTTAACTGAGTCAGAATACGCTCTGAGTCCACCAGGTTTTTTGGGCAACCTAAGCTTACAAACCCGATTTTTGCGCCTGAGCCATTGGCCTGAGCCTGCGCTGTCAGACTTTTCACCGGTGTTTCCAGTGTGGTGGTTTGTGATGGATCAAAGGTTTCGACTGTCATGTAAATCCTGCAAAGTAAAAGGGCCGGAAAAAAAGTGCGCGGATTATACCTGAATCAAGCGGAAGAAACAGTCCTGGCTGTATAAAAAACAATCAACAACGGGGCATATCTGCATTTGTTCTTTATGAACTGGTCAATGAAGTGAAAAAGCCGGAAAAATACCTTGCTCACTACTACCAGTTTGCTGATTTTCGCTAATACTTTCCGCGTTATCTATTGAATGTCGGTCAGGAGAATCTTCTATGGTCAAAGCTTATGCAGCATTAAAACCTCATTCACCTTTGTCTGTGATTGAGTTTGATCCCGGTCCTTTGGGCCGGCAGGATGTAGAAATTGATGTGGATTATTGTGGTATTTGCCATTCCGATTTATCCATGCTCAATAATGACTGGGGGATGTCGGTTTACCCTTTGGTGGCTGGCCACGAAGTAGTTGGGCGTATTGCAGCCTTAGGGGCTGATGTCCGTCATCTGGCTATTGGTCAGGTCGTTGGCTTGGGCTGGCATTCCGACTATTGCCACCATTGCAGTAGTTGTGGCTCAGGTGATCACAACTTATGTGCGTCAGCTCAAGGCACTATAGTGGGGCGTCATGGCGGTTTTGCAGACAAAGTGCGGGCGAATGCCAGCAGTGTAGTGGCTTTGCCTGAAGGGATGGATGCAAAAAGCGCTGGTCCTCTGTTTTGTGGGGGTATTACTGTGTTTAACCCGCTGGTGCAATTTGAGGTTAAACCAACAGATAAAGTCGCTGTGATTGGCATAGGTGGGCTAGGCCATATGGCGCTGCAGTTTTTACGGGCTTTTGGTTGTGAAGTGACAGCTTTTACCTCAAGCGATAGCAAGACAATTGAAGCCAAAGAGTTAGGGGCGCATTATTGTATTAACTCCACAAATGCTGCAGAAATAGCCGCAGCTGCCGGTCGTTTTGACTTTATATTGACTACTGTGAATGTGAAGCTGGACTGGAATTTATATCTTTCGACACTTAAACCTAAAGGCCGGTTGCATTTTGTTGGTGCTACACTGGAACCTCTGGATCTGAATGTGTTTAGTCTGATCATGGCGCAGCGTTCCGTTTCAGGTTCTCCGGTTGGCAGCCCGGCGACTATCAGAAAAATGCTGGAATTTGCCGTGCAGCACAACATTAAACCCGTAGTAGAACTCTTTAAGTTTGATCAGATTAACCAAGCCATAGCCCATCTGCAAAGTGGTAAGGCTCGTTATCGGATTGTGCTGGAGAGGTAACTCTGTTCTTGATCGGAGGCTGGTCGTGCGGCCTCTTGTTTTAAATGCGGTCAGAACCGGATTTTTAACGTCAGCTGTTAGTTTAGTGGCTGGTCGCTTTTCCTTACCTTAGGTATAACTAGATATAACCAAATAAGAACAGCCACTTAGAAGAGAAAATAATGGCCTTCCAATTATCCCGCCCCTTTGTATTTTTGTTTAGCCTCATCAGTTGCGCCGTATCCGCGCAGACGGTGTTACTGGAAAACATCACGTTGGTGGATGTAAAAACCTTACAGCTCAAAGCAGGGCAGACCGTTGCGATTGATGGTGACCGCATCAGCGCCGTATACGCCAGTGGCAGTCAAAAAGCTCCGGCTGACAGCACTGTGCTGGATATGAAAGGTTTATATGTACTGCCCGGGTTAATTGATGCTCATGTGCACCATGCCACTGAACCTGAAGGTGGCGACAATGCGGGTATTACAGAGCAAAGACTTAGTGCTTTGCTCAGAGGTGGTGTCACCACTGTAAGGGATATGGGCGGTGATGTAAGGGTCCTGACTGGATTAAAACGTCAGGCTGAGCTGGACTTAATTCAGTCTCCCGATATTTATTATTCAGTCATTATTGGTGGCCCGGAGTTTTTCAGCGACCCACGCACTGTTGCCTCAGCCCGTGGCAAAACACCGGGTGATACAGATTGGATGCGATCGGTGAATGCTAAAACTGACTTTGATGCTTTGATGCTGCGCACTTTGGGCACAGGCGCTACTGGTATAAAAATTTACGCCAAAGTGCCGGCGGATTTAATGCCAAAGCTATCTGCTGCTGCAAAAAAATATGGAGTGAAAGTTTGGGCTCATGCTTATGTTGGACCTGCTAAACCTGAGGATGCAGTACAAGCGGGCGTAGAGGTGATTTCGCACGCGCCTGATCTGGCTGCGACTGTGATTTCACCTTATGAGAACTGGCGCCGTAAAGATTTACCTGTTACGGCAGAGATAAAGCAAGCCTCGTTTGACCCCGCAAATTATCGGGCCTTGTTGGCGCAAATGAAACAGCATGACACTATGCTGGATGCCACTTTAACTATTTTCCATCAACTACAAAAACGTAACCTGAATGCTGCCACAATTTATCAGCATGGTGTGTTATTAACCAAACTGGCGCACCAGCAAGGTATAAAAATCGTCGCAGGAACAGATTATTTAACAGATAAAGCAGGGCTGGATTATCCTATGGTACATCAGGAAATGCAGTTGCTGGTGGACCAGGCCGGATTGACGCCATTACAGGCGATTCAAGCCGCTACTTTGCACGGGGCAGAAGCTATAGGCATAGCGGATAAAGTAGGCAGTATAGAGGCAGGAAAAAAAGCAAACTTGCTGATCCTTTCAGCTAATCCAGCGGATAATATCAGTAATAGCCGTCTGATCAGCCACGTGATCAAAAATGGCCATTTTGTTTACCGTGGTGATGATAGTCGTCTGCCTTTTAGCAGCGCCAGAGTTGTTAACGGTGTATTGTATTTATCCGGGCAGCTCGGCAATTTCCCGGGCACTATGGTACTGAATGGGCAAAGCATTGAAAGCCAGATGCATCAAACCCTGCAAAACATAGGTGCGGTATTGCAACATCATCAACTCGATTTTAATGCAGTCTTTAAATGCACCGTCATGCTGGAGAATATCAAAGACTGGCCCGCGGCAAACAAGGTGTACCTACAGTACTTTAAGGCACCTTTACCAGCCAGAAGCGCTTTTGCAGCCAGCGGGCTGGCATTGGGGGCCAAAGTCGAAGTGGAATGTATGGCGCAACTTTAACAATTGCTTACATAATTGACACTTTTACCTGCTGTAGTCGCTGAAGTGTTATGTTTTAGTATGGCGTAGAAAGGATTCATTCTGGAATTGCTCATGAAAAAATCACAACGCCTTAAACAGTTGCAACAAGAGTTGAAACGCACTGATGCTGTAACGCCGGGCCTCGATCCTGTGCTTGCCAAACATCAGAAAATGGCACAAAACCCCTTTCGCTTTTTGCGCGGTAGTTCAGGGTTGTTTTATGCGGATATCAAAAACTCTGTATTGAAACTCCCTGCGTTATTAACGACAAAAATCCCGCCAACTACAGTAGTAGGAGATTGTCATTTATCTAACTTTGGCTTTTTTACCGAAGAAGGCTCATCCGGCGACAGAGTTATTTTTGCTCCGAATGATTTTGACGATGCCTGTGTTGGCCATGCCGTCTGGGACTGGAGCCGTTATGCGGTCAGTATTTTATTGGCTGCAGACTACTGTCAGGGCGTAAAGCAGCAGCGTTATAGCAATGATAATGAGCTGGAGCTGGATAAATTAGAGGTGGTGTCGGCTAAAGAAGCTGAGCAGGCGGTGCGGGCTTTTCTCACGGCTTACACTGACCAATGTAAGGCTATTTTGGCTGAGCCAGAATTGAGGTATTCAGTCCTGGATGATTTTCCGAAACATCACGTACTTAAACCTGTACTGAAAAAAGCTATTAAACGTGCGGCCAAAGGGCAAGACTTTTTACGTAAAAGCACTTTAGCCAAATGCGCTGACTTATCAGCCCGGCCTCTGAGGTTTAAACAGGACACAACGAAATTCAGTCGTCTATCGCCGGAACTTTACAAAGAGGTTGAATATAGTTTCAGGCCTTATGTCAACGACGAGATTTTAGATATTGTTACCCGCCAGGGCGCTGGGACAGGCTCGTTAAATATGCAGCGTTATTATTTATTGGTGGGGTCAAAAGAGATTCAGAGTGAAGAAGATTTGGCCTTGTGCCATTTGATTGAAGCTAAGCAACAACGCGACTCAGCGCCTTTGTATTTTTTTCCGGACCTCAGCCCGGTCAACCGTTTAAATGCCGCCCATTTAACTGTGGATTGCCAGCGTTTAATGCAGCGTCGGCCGGATCTGGTGTTGGATGAACATTATTGGAATGGCGCTCATTATCTGGTGCGATCACTGCATCATGCCAATGTGGATGTGGACCCTGAAGATGTCTGTTTTGCTGAAAAAGCAGCGGGGGAGAAACTGGCAGAATACTCCCAAGCCTGCGGCCGCGCTTTAGCCCTTGCCCATAGCAGAGGCGACCGCCGTTCGCTGCGGTTTGAACAGGCTGTGGTGCAACATTTGCCAGAACTGCAGGATGAACTGGTGCAGTCTTGCCTGGAGTATGCAGAGCAGCAAAAAGCTGATTGCACCCTGCTTAGCGAATTGTTAAAAGCACAATAGAAAATGCCGATAAAAAAAGCCGCTTCAAGCGGCTTTTTTTATCGGCAGACTGGTTTTAACCTTTGCGGCTGCGCACCAGATAAATCAGCGCTATCAGTACTAAAGCAGACTGCAGTACCACACCCTGAGTATTAGGGTAGAATCCTAACCAGCTGATGGTGGGCAGGTTCAGCTGACTCACCGACAAAGTACCGGCCTCCTGCAGGGCTGCTATACCTTTACCCGCCATGACGATGGCCAGAACCAGCATCAGCAGGGCAGTGCTGCCAAAGAAGGATTTCAGTGGTAGTTTCAGTGCAAACTTAAATACAGCCAGACCTAAAACAGCCAGCAGGACCAAAGCCGCCGCTATACCAGAGACAAAGCTTTGCTGTGCCTGTTCGCCACCCTGTAACCATAGCGCCTGATAAAACAGAATAGTTTCAAAGGCTTCACGGTACACAGCTAAAAACACCACCAGACCTAAACCAAAATAAGCACCACCTGATACGGCATTTTGTACTTTGTTCTGGATAAAGTTACTCCATTCTTTGGCACTGGTTTTGCTGTGCATCCAAAAGCCCATGTAGAACAGAATAGCGGCGGCGATAAGGGCTGTATAACCTTCAGTCAGCTCACGCGAAGCACCTGAGATATCAATCACGAAACTTGAAACAAACCAGGTAACAGCGCCTAATGCCAAAGCACCTACCCAGCCAATATGCACAGTGTGACGCAAAGTAGGTTTGTCGGTTTTTACGGCCACGCTGTAAATGGCAGCAACAACCAGTAAAGCTTCTAAGCCTTCACGTAATAAAATCAGCAGCGCGGCTAAAAATACATTGATGCTGCTTAGTTGAGTTTCTGATAATTCAGTCTGAGCTTGTTTTAATAAGCTTTGAATTTCAGCGATACGAGGTACCACATTGTCTTTTTGCGTCGGATCTTTGAGCAGTTGACGCAAGCCCAACATGGCATGTTCAATCTGGTCACGCAGAGGGGGGTTGACTGTTCCCAGCGGGTTTTCCACCAGTTCAAAACCGTCCAGATAAGCAGACACGGCCTGATCATAAGCTGCTTGTGGGTTTTGCGCGTATAAATCAGCAGAAAGTTGCAATTTCTGCTGAGCTATTACCAGCGGATCTTTACTTTGGGCCTGGAAAAAACGCTCCGGGTTACTGCGGAACAGGCTCATCAGCTCAGCGCCAAAGTCTGGGTAAAGCTTGATTAAATCTTTTGGTGTCGCAGTTAATAAGTCTTTCACTGCGCCGTTTTCAATCATGGCGTCCGGCACTTTACTTGTGTCCAAACCTTGGCCTGCGATATGACCAACATAAAAGGCCAGGTCCCAGCGGCTTTGTTCATCTAAATGAGCAAAAGACGCCATACCAGTGTCGGCCACACCTAAGGTGATGGTATTAAATAAACCATAGGCGCTGCGAGCCTGATAGCGTTCTACTTCGTGAAAATTGGTTGGGGCAGGGTCCAGTTGAGCGCCGGCCGGACCGTCACCCATAGCGGTGGCGCCATGACAAGCAGCACAGTTGGTGGCGAACAAAGCTTCACCACGTGTTAAATCCGGGCTTTTTTGTGGGACTGGAATGGCAGGCATGGCTGCAATAACACTCTGACGCATCAGCGCTGTTAAGGCCTGAATGTCTTTTTCCGCGGCTTTATCAGCAATAAGCTGTTTTAATTGAGCGGATTGCTGCTGCAATTCCTGAGGTGCTGTGGCAACTTCTTCCGCTATTAACGAAGAAAACTCCTGCATCTCTCCGTATTCAGCTTCGCTAACAATTTTACCTTCAGCCACAGCCGCACTGTAGTCAGCACCAATGTATTCAATGTATTGGATCAACTTATCCGAAGCGAATGCCGGAAACGCTAGCAGCGCTATCAACACCAGAATCAAACGAAATGCCATAATTCACCTATATTTATCGCTCTAACAAGAATTATTCTCATTATACGGAAGCTGAAGGATGAAACCTAGTCTCTTCTGTTTTTTCTGCTGAACTTTGCGGTAAATGCAAAAAAAAGGGGCTCTGAGAAAACTCAGGCCCCAACTCCATCCAGGTAGAAGAAAAATTCCGAACTCAGTTTATTCAGAATTTCACTGAATAACGCAAGGTCCAGTTGCGGCCTAACCAGTCATGAACTGAACTGGCGTAACCATTGGTAGGGGAAGATGCATAAGGTGGTTCTTTGTCAGTCAGGTTACGGATACTCAGTAACAGACTTTGGTTGTCACTGATGTCATAGCCTAAACTGGCGTTATACGTCAGCCATGAATCTACTGTGTCGTTATCAAATTTAAAGTCACCATCGCCCAACGAACTGATGTAATGCGCACCCAAACTGGCGCTCCAGTTTTCTAAGCGCCATTCAGTTCCTGCGTCTGCCACAAATTCAGGCCGCGCAATTTCTGCTGCACCACTCAATTTACCTAACAAATCTTCAGCCGGGCTGTCCTGAGTCACCTGGCGTTCGTAAGATAAAGTGCGGGTTCCTGCTATGTTGAATTTAAACTCACCTGCACTTTGGGTCAGTAGTTTGTAGTTTAGTTTAAAGTCAACGCCATCCGTCTCCTGGCTACCGACGTTAAAGAATCCTGTACGCAGGAAGACCAAATCATCACCACCGTCTACTACACAACCAAATTCACCATTGAGCTCAGATTCATCACTGACAACCGGAGCTGTGCCTGCAATACAGGCGCGTAAGGTGGTATTGGCATCTACATCCACTATGTCTTCATGGGTGTATTTCCAGTAATCGATGGTGATTTGTAAATCGTCCGTCAGGTTCCAGGAGGCACCAATATTGATGGCTTCTGAACTTTCAGCATCTAAACCTTTGTTACCCAGTGTTTCCTGATCAAATTCCAGTTCACCAGCTGTTCCGCCAAAATCACCGCAAAGTGCGTTAAAAGGTTGATCCGCACCACAGTCTATGTAGTTGGCGGTAAGAGATGTACCAGCCCCTAATTGTGAAAGCGATGGCGCACGGAATCCTGTACTCCAGGAACTGCGTAAAATCAGGTCGTCAGTAGCGCGGTAGCGCAGTGACAGCTTCGGATTTACATCTCCGCCAAAATCACTGTAATGGTCGTAACGTAAAGCAGCAATGGCATCCAGCTTCTCAGTCAGCGGGATATTAAACTCGCTGTAGGCTGCATACTGAGTGCGGTCTGCTGCTGCATCGCTGGCTCCCAGCGCAAAGATGCCGCCACTTTGTGCTATATCAGCTGGATTATCTGAGATCTCTTCGCCACGGAATTCACCACCGAAGACAGCGCTGATATCGTCAAACAAAGTGCCAGAGAAGTTGAAATCAACTGAGTACACATCAGACTCACCGATACGAGGTGCTAATTCCCGTAAGCCGGCTATCACTGAGGCAGAGTTATCCCGACCTAAATTAAATGGATTAAAACTACCATCGGCCAGGGCGTCTGCAACTTTATCTATGCCCATATAACCTGAGACATGAGTAATTTCGTTGTCTGTTTTACCGTAGCTCGCCGCTGTTTCCCATGACCAGTCACCCAATTCGCCACGCAAGCCTGCTAACAAACGGTAGCTTTGACTGTCGTAGTCCTGTATCCGGCGCTCGGGAAAACGGGAACGGACACGGATTTGATTGACGGCACCGTTTTGTGCATCCAAAGCTTGGGCCCATGCCGGAACATAGCTGGAGTCACCTGCAATCCGTACATCAAAAGCTGCTGCTGAATCGTAAGCCGATCCTGTATTTTGCTGCAGCATGGCTTCAGCAAAAAACTCGCTGTCATTGCCTAAACGGTAGATGTGATTCAGTGTTGCGCCTACAGCTTTGCTGTCGGGCTGAATAGCACGTTCATTGACATAGTCATATTGGCAACGGGTTCCACCATTACTGGTTGCTGTGCCACACCATGGCTCGGCATAGTCTTTGCCGTCAATGGTCACTCGGGTACTGGATTTAAAAGTAACATCTATTGGACGGTCGGTGTTGAAGAGGGCATCTTTGTCAAAGTAGTCAATAACTACTGTGGTATTGCTGTTTTCTGTACTAAAGCCACCGGTATAAGTCAGGTTATACTTACGAAAATCGCTACTTGCCGTGTCATCACCGTAAGATACGGACAATTCCTGACCTTCATAGTCTTTGCGCAAAATAAAGTTGATGACGCCTGCTATCGCGTCTGAGCCGTAAACCGACGATGCACCATCTGTCAGGATTTCAACCCGTTCCAAGGCTGACATTGGGATGGCATTAACGTTCACAAATGAGTCAAAGCCATTGGTAAAAGAGTCCACGGCTACACGACGACCATTTACCAGTACTAAGGTAGAACTCGAACCTAATCCTCTTAAACTGACACCGGCGGCACCTGCAGGTGTGCCGTCATTACCGGCCACGCCGCCGTTTTCAGTA
>NZ_JAIWOI010000060.1 GCF_020217005.1 Rheinheimera sp.
AAAGTACCGGCACTGGAAGCCTGAGGCAGGTCTCGTAAAAAGGCACTAACACTGTCATAACCCTTTTTGGCAAGATCATCCCGGCTGAAGATCTGCAGTGGGTTTGCACCTTCCATATCCACGCCTTTGAGGCGTGAACCTGTTACTTCAATTTTTTCAATTGCTTCTTCATTTTGCTCTGTTGCTTCAGCCTGTTGTTGTGCATAGACCTGCTGAGTACCAAATAAGGCAAACAGTGTGGCCAATCCTACTTTACTGAGCTTCATTTTTTTATATTGTTGCATAGTGCTTCCTCTGGTTTTGGTGTTGCCTGATGGCAATCTGTTTTTTTCGAATAAAAAAATTGCGCCAAAGCCAGAAGAGTGGCAGTTCAAGCGGCATCAAAAAACAGACGGATCAAGGCCTGAAAATGATGTCGGCAAGCAAAGAGGTCAGGTGCTAGTTGTATGTGATTACTACAGACAAATAGAACAAGCTTCTGGATATGGCAGAAGTTGTTCTAATTATTGAACCACTCGGATAGGTAATAGGTAGAGCAGTAGTAGCTGTTTGGATTTGCAGCACAACGTTGCATTTTGCTCTCCTATCTGTTGAGTGGTGTTGGGATGAATCAAAATTGTCTGATCCTGCTATTGATGTCAAGCGCTTTTTTTAAGCAATCTTCAGCCTCTGGCTTTTGCACCTTTAAAGGGCATAATTTGTCGCTTTTTTACCATTTTATTGTAAACGTGATGTAATTTTTACTTCTCATCTGACCAGATCGGGCTTTTTATGTTGAGCTTGCTTGACAGGTTTTTTTTTCAAACGTACATTTCAAACAAGTGTTTTAATTTAGTCAGGGTTACGGTGAATAAAACAACAACTCAGGACAAAATTCTGGATGCGGCAGAACAGCTTTTTGCGTCCTCTGGTTTTGCTGATACGTCATTACGACAAATCACCAGCATGGCGCAGGTTAATCTGGCGGCAGTGAACTATCATTTTGGTTCAAAAAAGGAGCTGATCCAGTCTGTGCTGCAGCGCTACTTGTCTGTGCTGATGCCGCGCTTGGACCAGGAATTCAGTCAGCTGTTGTCCAGTCAAAAACAAAACGACTTAACTGCAGTATTGTCAGTGTTTATTAAACCTTTGCTGGAACTGAATAAAGTACAGCATCACGGTACCCGGATGTTTTTGCAGTTACTGGGCCGTGGTTATACCGATGTGCAGGGGCATTTGCGTTGGTTTTTTAATCATCATTATGGCCGCACCCTGGACAAATTTGTTTTGCTGGTGCAGCAGGCTTGCCCGGATTTACCCGCCAGTGAAATCTTCTGGCGCCTGCATTTTTCCTTAGGCACTGTGGTTTTTACCATGGCGTCGAATCAGGCGTTACAGGAAATTGCGGCAGCAGATTTTAACGAAAATGTAGAAATAGAAGGCGTGATCCATCGGCTGATTCCTTATTTAGCTGCTGGTATAGCGTCCCCTTTAACTTTATCTAGTCAAGCTCACTAATCTCTGGAAGGACGTGTTTATGTCAATTTTGATCCTGCTGTTGGTTGTGCTGATTGTCGTGCTCGGTGTAGCAGACATTCGCCGTAACCTGATCACCAAACCAGTGTTTGGCATCTTTAAGAAAATTTTACCGCCTCTGTCCGATACAGAGCGTGAAGCCATGGAAGCAGGGGACGTCTGGTGGGACGGTGACTTGTTTCAGGGTAAACCAGACTGGAAAAAGCTGCATGCTATTCCAAAAGCTGAATTGTCGGCCGAAGAACAGGCCTTTATGGACAATGAAGTAGAAACCCTGCTGAAAATGCTGGACGACTACAAAATTGTGCAAGAGCAGCGCGACTTACCCCCTGAAGTCTGGCAATACATCAAAGACAACGGCTTTTTTGCGATGATTATTCCAAAAAGCTACGGTGGTCGGGAATTTTCTGCCATTGCCAATTCGACTATCGTATCGCGCATCGCCACCCGCAGCTTAACTGCTGCCGTGACTGTGATGGTGCCTAACTCTTTAGGCCCTGGTGAGCTTTTAATGCATTACGGCACTCAAGAACAAAAAGACCGCTGGTTACCAGGTTTAGCTGCGGGTAAAGAAGTGCCTTGTTTTGCCTTAACAGGCCCGGAAGCTGGTTCTGATGCCGGTGGTATTCCGGATACGGGGGTGATTTGTAAAGGCCAGTTTGATGGCAAAGAAGTCGTAGGTATTCGCCTGAACTGGGATAAGCGTTACATCACGCTGGCTCCTGTGGCTACTGTGTTAGGTCTGGCCTTTAAGCTGTATGACCCGGAAAACTTATTAGGCGAAAAAACTGAGCTGGGTATTACCTGTGCCTTGATCCCAACCAGTCATGAAGGTGTTGAAATTGGCGACCGTCATTTCCCAATGAATATGGCCTTTATGAACGGTACGACTTACGGTAAAGATGTATTCATTCCGCTGGAATGGATTATCGGTGGCCCAGACTATGCAGGTCGTGGCTGGCGTATGCTGGTGGAGTGCTTATCTGCAGGCCGCGGTATCTCTTTGCCTGCTCTGGCTACAGCCACAGGCCATTTAGCCACTCGTATGACGGGTGCTTATTCTTATGTGCGTCAGCAGTTTGGTATGGCGATTGGTAAGTTTGAAGGTGTGCAGGAAAGCTTAGGCCGCATTGGTGCTTATACCTATAGTTTAGAAGCGATGCGAGTGATGACGGCAGGTGCTATTGATTTAAACCTGAGCCCTTCTGTAGTCACTGCTATTGCCAAATACCATATGACAGAAATGTCCCGTACCTTGTTAAACGACGCTTTTGATATTCACTCAGGCCGGGCTATTCAGGTCGGTCCGAAGAATTATCTGGCGCATGGTTATATGGGCATGCCGATTTCCATTACGGTAGAAGGCGCGAACATTCTGACCCGTAACCTGATGATTTTTGGTCAGGGCGCAACCCGTTGTCATCCATACGTGTTACAGGAATTAGAAGCAGCGGCCAATCCGAATGCGGAAGAGGGTTTGCAACAGTTTGATAGTCTGCTGATGAAGCACATTGGTTTTGCGATGGGCAATACCTTTGGCGCTCTGTGGCAAGGTCTAACTTTAGGTCGTTTTAACTCCAGCCCGGTGTCTGGTGAGACCGCAAAATACTACAAGCAGCTAAGCCGTATGAGCCGTGCTTTGGCCTTAAGCGCTGATTTCTCCATGCTGATGTTAGGTGGTGATTTAAAACGTAAAGAAATGCTGTCTGCCCGTTTAGGTGACGTGTTAAGCCACTTGTATATAGCGTCCGCTGTACTGAAGTTTTATGAAGACAATGGCCGTCAGGTGGCTGACTTACCTTTTGTACGTTACTCCATCGAACGTAACTTATTTGAAATTGGTAAGGCCTTCTCTGGTTTCTTCCAGAACTTCCCAAGTGCTGTGGTAGGGCGTTTATTAAAGACTCTGGTATTCCCTTTTGGCATAGGTTACAAAATGCCAGCTGACGCTGTAACGCAGGATATCTCCGATGCGTTGTTAAAACCTGGAGTGATCCGCGATCGCTTAACTCATTTGTGTTTTATTGGAGAAGGCGATGAAGATCCAACAGGTTTAATGGAGTCAGCTTTTATTGCAGTGCATGAAGCGCAGCCTGTGATGAAGAAGATTTACGCCGCGCAAAAACAAGGCACAGTACCTCGTAAAATTCCTATGGAGCAGTTGATTGCCAAGGCACTGGAACTGAGTGTGATTAACGCAGACGAAGCTAAGCAATTGGTACGTATGAACGAATTACGTTTTGCTTCTATCAGTGTTGATAGCTTTAAGCCTGGTGTGTTGTCAGATAACGCTATCTAATACCTGTCTTAAAAATAAAGGGGGTCAGATCCACATTTGCATTGCAAATTGGCTCTGACCTCTAATTTTTTACTCCCTTTTAAAAAAACGTATCCACTTCCTGCAGCAAGTTATAGTTGTCGTCTACTAACCACAAAGTTCGCCATTTATCAAAAGTCAGACAGGGATGTGATGTACTCAACAACAAAATGTCCCCAATCTGTGGCTTTACTGTCTCGTTATAGCGCCAGAAAGCATGTTGATCCATTACTTTGATTGTTTCACAGTGTTGTAGTTGAATGCTTTGTAATTCACCATTGCGGTACAAGGCGATAGCTTGCGGTAAACCTGCATCAAAAGCAGCATCTCTTTTACCAAAGCTTAATACAGCCAGACCCGGCTCAGGCAAGGACTGCACATAAACCGCCAGTTCCAGTGCATTTTGTAAATCTTCTCCAAGTGAACAGGCCAGATTACTTCGAGCCATAACCTGTTGTTGCGCCTGCTGATAAATGCCCTGATCATGGCTGATGTAACAACCAGGTCTGAGAACCAAATTGATGTGCTCTGGTAGTTGAGCCGCCGCTAACTCTTCGGCAACCAGGTCATACCAAACCGAGCCGGCACCGCTGATTAATTGCGTCGGATAGCTGAGTAAGCGCTGTTGTGACAGGCTATGCACCAGGCTGGTCGCTTGTTTGACCAACTGCCTGACGCCTTGATCAGGAGCGGTACCTTTGACGACCCCCTCGTAAAACTCAATGCCAGCCAAAGAAAGTGCGGGAAGCGAATCGATTTGAGTGGCTAAAGCCATTACTTGTGCTTCGGTACGGCAACCACAGCGCCCGCCCGCCACTCCAAATTCAATCAACAGCGCCAACTCCAGTCGTAACGGAGTGAAAAAGTCAGCTAACTCTTGTACCTGAGCAGGGTGATCAACACAGACAAACACTTCTATATCGTCCTGCAGTAGCCTGGCAATCAACGCCATATTGGCTTTACCTATCAGTTGATTCGCCAAAATAATTCGGCGAGCGCCCGCACTGGCTGCAATGTGCGCCTGATAGGCTGTGGCTACGGTCAATCCCCAGGCTCCTGCAGCCAGTTGTTGTTGAAATAACCAGGGCGTCATACTGGTTTTACCATGAGGGGCAAGCAGTACATTGCTTAGATTAGCAAAACTTTGCATCCAGTTTAGATTGTGCCTGATTGCACTCTGTTTCAGAACTGCAGCTGGTAGGCAAATGTCCTGATTCAACAGATTAAGCTGGCTGGAATTAGTCAAAGGGCTGGCTGATTTGTGCTTAGTATTTTGGTACTTCATAACATGTGCCTGTAAGTTTTTTGATATTTCAACTATAACATTTCGGTTAATTTACTGTAATAGAGCCACATTGATATTTACTTTCTGTTTTGTTTGGTACAAAGTAACTTTATAAATATGCGTTATGTTACTTGCTTGGTTGTTACATAGTAACTGGCTGTTTCAGCATGATCAGGATAAAAACATGAGTTATGAAATAGATGTGTTGTCGCGAATTTCTGAGCGTTTTGTTGAAATGAGTGAGTCGGAGCAGCGGGTAGCGCAGCTGATCCTCGACAATGTAAAAGCCGCCACGGAAATGAGCATTGCAAAATTATCTGAGCAGGCCGGAGTCAGTCAGGCCACTGTCACACGTTTTGCCCGTACTGTGGATTGCAAAGACGTTCGTCAGTTAAAAGTGAAGTTGGCCCAGTCCCTGGCGGTAGGACAGCGTTTTGTCGAAGAAAGCCCGGATCTGGATGGTATTCAGGGCGTATACGAAGCCATCAAAAATACCCTGGATTTAAGCCGGAAATTATTAGTCGAAGCGGACATCAAGCTGGCTGTTAGTTATTTGCAAAATGCCAGAATGATTTTTTGTATCGGCATGGGGGGAGGCTCCTCTATAGGATCACAGGAATTGCAATACAGATTGTTCCGCTTTGGTATGCCAGTGTGCAGTTATCAGGACGGTTTATTAACCCGTATGGTCGCCGCAGCTGTTGAACCTGCAGACGTGATGGTTGCTATTTCTCTGACGGGGAATACAGGCGAAATTATTGATTCAGCAGCGATAGCCCGCCAGTACGGCGCTAAAGTGATAGCTATTACCAAACCAGGATCTGCGTTGGCCAATAACGCCGATATAGTGTTGGGGCTGCAGGCACCAGAAACTGATTTTATTTACAAACCTTCTGCCTCTCGTTACGCCATGCTCGCCATTATTGACGTTTTGGCGACTGAAGTAGCCAAACTAAACAAACGCAAATCGAGAGATAAACTGCGTCGGGTCAAACTGTCTCTCGACAGCAGTCGTGGTGGCGATGAGCGCCAGCCTTTAGGTGATTAATTCTTGGGTAGATTATGACTATTAAAAGATATGGTGTAGATGAGAGTACAGGAACTGGTGGCCAGCGCCTGCCTTTTGCCAAAGCAGTTGAAGCTGGAGGCTGGTTGTATGTCTCGGGTCAAACCCCTATGCGTGACGGGGAAGTGGTCGAAGCCGGCATAGTAGAACAGTCGAAGCTGGCTATTGAGAATTGTATCGATATTATGCACAGCGCAGGATATGAGCTTACAGACGTGGTTCATGTCAAAGTCTATCTGACCGACGCGCGGTATTTCAGCAGTTTTAATAAGGTATTTCGGGAGGTGTTTGCGGATGCTCCTCCTGCAAGGGTTTGTGCCGTGACCGATCTGGTCGTGGACTGCAAAGTGGAAGTGGACCTGACCTGCTATAGAAAAGACAGGAGCTAAAAATGGACAGCAGATATTTTTTAGCGGGCTTTGCCTTATATCTGCTGATCATGATTGCTATCAGTTATCTGGTGTCGCGCCGCCAGCAAAGTAGCGAAGATTTTTTACTGGCAGGACGCAAAGTCCCTGGTGGTCTGACTTTTGGTACTACTGTTGCAACCATGATAGGTACCGGTACCAGTATGGGAGCTGTAGGTTTTGCTTATAACTATGGCTGGAGCGGAATGTTGTATGGTGTCGGTGGTGCTATAGGTATTCTGCTGGCGGCCTGGTGGTTTGCCCCCTTAAGACAAATGCGCTTTATGACGATGAGTGAGGAACTCAGTTATTACGTTGGCGCTAACCTTTGGGTAAAAAATGGCAGTGCTGTACTGATTTTTCTGGCTTCTTTAGGGTGGTTGGGCGCCCATATTATTGGTGGCGCTTTGTATTTGTCCTGGGCCACTGGTATTGAAATGTTTTATGCCAAGCTGCTGATTGCGTTGGCTTTTACTTTTTATGTGATGATAGGTGGTTATAAAGCCGTGATTTGGACAGACAGCCTGATGGCCTTGGTCCTGTTCTGCGGTTTTATCGTGATGAGTTATACAGCAGTAGACGCGGTTGGCGGATTAACCGCGGTCTTGCAAGCGGTGGAGCAAGCTCAGTTAGCTGGGCATCTGCAGCAAATGCAACTTTTGCCCGCTATTTCCTTGTCTGCTGTTGTTGCAGTTGGTGTATTGGCCACGCCTTCGTTTCGTCAGCGTATTTATTCAGGGCGCAGCGTGCAAAGTGTCAGGCGCTCTTTCGTGTTCTCTGGTTTGTTGTATCTGGCTTTTGCTGTATTACCCGCCCTGATCGGTATTTCTGCCCGGATTATGGCGCCCGATCTGCAAAACCACCAGTTTGCATTTACTACAGTCGCAGTGATGGCTTTACCCGTTACTTTGGCTATGTTGGTGTTACTCGCTGGTTTGTCAGCGACCTTATCTTCTGCCTCGTCTGATTCTATTGCCGCAGTGTCCGTATTGATCCGTGATTTATATCAATGGGTGACTGGCAGTATGCCGCACACCAGATCTGCGATTTTCTACTCCCGTCTTGCCGTGATGCTGGTCTCTGTATTGGCGTTACTGTTGGCATTAACATCAAACGATTTAATAGGTTATATCACCGGCATGATAGCCACTTTGATGTCCGGCATGTTTGTGATTGCGCTAGTTGGACGCTTTTGGCCCCGACTAACCTGGCAAGGCGCTCTCGCTGCGCTGGCAGGCGCAGTGATGACCTCGTCAATCCTGTTAAATCACCCCTCCTGGCTGCAGTTTTGGGGCAATCCATGTTTGCCGGCCTTAGTTGTATCCGCAAGTCTTGCAGTGATAGTCAGTTTGCTCAGTAAGGTGTCAGGGATCAGCAGGGAACAGGCATTAGAAATTATTACTTTACAGCGCGAGACTGTAGAAGATCCTGACCAGTCTGACACTAAAGACATAGAGCAAGTCCGGCTGAGTTTTTCTACTCTTTTTAAGTTAAACAGCAAATAAGCAACAGAGGCTTTATGCGGATTTTTACAGCGTCGCTGGCAACGGAAACTAACACCTTTTCTCCCATGTATACAGATTTAGTCAGTTTCTACCAAAGTTTTTATGCCCCGCCGGGCCAGCACCCTGAAACCCCAACTTTATGTAGTGCGCCACTGGTTGCCTGCCGCGAATATGCACAGTTAGATCCCAGTCTGGACCTGGTGGAAGGCACTTGTGCCTGGGCTGAGCCTGGTGGTCTGCTTAATCGGTTGTCCTATGAGCATTTGCGCGATGAAATTTTACGTCAACTGAGTGACGCCATGCCGGTTCAGGTGGTGGTCTTAGGTTTGCACGGTGCTATGGTGGCGCAGGGCTACGACGATTGTGAGGGCGATTTATTAAACAGGATCAGAGCCATAGTAGGAGCAGAAACCATCATTGGAGCCACACTGGATCCTCATAGCCACCTCACCGGGTTACGTTTGGCGTCCGCTGATTTGTTGATTGCCTTCAAGGAATTTCCACATCTGGATTTTATGGCCAGAGCCCGGGAGTTGGTGCAATTAGCTCTGGCGGCGGCGCGTGGGGAGATCCGCCCTGTCATGAGCTGTTTTGATTGCAGGATGATTGACGTACTTCCGACCAATCATGAACCTATGAAATCTTTTATTGAAAAAATCTGCCTGCTGGAACAACAACAACACGCACTGTCAATCTCGGTGATCCATGGCTTTATGGCTGGGGATGTGCCTGATATGGGGTCTAAACTTTTAGTGATCACCAACAATCAGGCAGAAAAGGGGGCTGCTTTAGCGCAGGAGTTAGGGCAGGAACTGTTCTCCTATAGAGGGCAAACCTTACCACAGTTTTACAGTATTGCAGAGGCGCTAAGTCAGGCTGAACATTTATCCGGAGTGCTGGTATTGGCGGATGTCTGGGATAATCCGGGTGGTGGTGTGGCAGGGGATGGAACTTTGATTTTGCATCAGGTGATCCAACGTCAGCTAAGGCAAGTTGCTGTCGGTACCATTTGGGACCCCATGGCCGTTAAACTTTGTTTTGCTGCGGGTGAGGGGGCTGAGATTGAACTCAGATTTGGCGGGAAAAGTTGTGCCACTGCCGGAGATCCGATAGACAAACTGGTCAAGGTGCTTCGCCTGCAAGTGGATGCGCAACAACAATTTGCCGATAGTCTGGTGCCTATGGGAGATTGTGCGCTGATTAGCTTTGATGGCATCGAGGTGATCCTCAACAGCAACAGATGCCAATCCTTTGACCCGAGTTTATTCAGAGCATTAGGTGTTGAACCCGAAAGTTATAAAGTGTTGTTGATCAAATCGACCAACCATTTTTATCAGGGATTTGCTCCCTTAGCTTCACATATTATTTATGTTGATGCGGGGGCTCCTTACCCTAGCGATCCGCAGCGCAATGCCTATAAAAAACTCAGTCGCCCAATCTGGCCTATAGTGGCTGAGCCTTTTAATTAATGCTGCTGTGAGGCATCAAGCAGAGCCGCAATAGGCCTGTGTAAGGCAATAATCAATTCCTGCTCAATAGTTCGGGCTTGTTGCAGTTGGTGTTCTATCTTTTGTCTGTCGTTTGCAGACAGTTTTTGTCCTGTGGCTATGCTGGATAATAGTTCTAAACCAGACGCAGATAAAGCCGCAACCCGACTAAAGATGGGGGCGCTGGTCGTTCCGGGTGCTGTAGCTAAAGCTTGAGCCGCGTCCTGCCACAGCCTTAATTGCTGCTGCAAAGTGTTTAACTGTGCGGGTGTTTTTTGTAGCAACCACAGCTCTGTGTTGTGCTGAAACTGGCGCATCTTTTGATGCTCCGCTGGCAAAAAATCGACCAGTTGATTTAATGGGGCTTGTCTATGGTAAAGACCTGCCACAGATTTTTCATGCAGCCTGTGGTAATAAT
>NZ_JAIWOI010000061.1 GCF_020217005.1 Rheinheimera sp.
GCGCTGGCTCCAGTGTTTCTGCCACTGTATCTAGTGCCGCCAGATAAGACTCAGGCAACAGTTGTTTTAATCCCAGCACGTGTTGCTCATGGTCTTTTAAACCGACAAAGCGCCGGGCCCATTGCTGCACTGCGGTCATTCTTTGGTAGAAATCCCGCTCATCTTTTTGGTCAGCGGCAGACCATAGCCGTTCTGCTACAGCAAATGCGTTGGGCCATAAGCGAATATCGATCAGCTCCGGTGTAATCAGCTCGCCCCACAAGGCAATTTCTCCACCCAACACCAGTTGTTTTGCTGCATCATCCAGATTTTTAGCGAATTTTAACGGTAAGGCTGTGTTGTGTTCTAAGGCCTGAGCCTGGCCTCTGATTTGATAAGGTGCATTGCCCACCACAAACTCACCCTGAACGGTTTCAGTCAGTTGTAATCTTGCAAAAACCGGCCCCATCCAGCTATCAAAGTTAAATTTGACCATAGCCTCCTGCTGTTGCAGTTGTGTCGCTTCAATCAGCAATTTGCCGGGAAACTGCAGAAAGGCACGGGTTGATCCTGACTTTAAGTACACCAGATACAAGTCTGCTGTAACAGCTCCGCCTCTTTTACGCTCGAATTGAACTGTCCAGTGTGACCAAAAGTGGATCTCTTTCTCGTGCGGCGCTACCACCAACTGAGGTAAGGGGTCATTACGATAATGGTAGGCAGCGGTTTGCGGCTGATCCAAATAAAAGCCAGTAGATAAAATGGCTGGGTGACCTGCGGCTGCAGCCTGAAATAAAGACTCAGTACCACGCCAGGACTGCACTACGACTGAGTGAGGCAGGTGATCATCCAGCACTTCATCCCATCCAATCATGGTTTTTCCCAGAGGTTTTAAGATCTGCTCCACTCTGCGATTAAAATAGGCCTGCAAGGCACCCGCATCAGGCAATTGCTGTTGCTGCATAAAAGCGCGGATATCCGGGTTTTGCAACCAGAGGTCAGGTAAGACTTCATCGCCACCTATATGCAGATAGGGGTCGGGAAATACCTGAGCTACTTCAGCAAGCAATAGTTCTAAAAAGGAATATACCTGCTGTTTGGACGGATCCAGCACGGCTTTATGAACACCCCAACTCGTTTCGATGGCTTGTGGGGCAGGTGGTGCCATCAGCTCAGGGTAAGCCAGACCCAGAGCCGTGGTATGACCGGGTAAATCAATCTCCGGCACTATCCTAATACCACGTTCTTTCGCATACAGAACCAGGCTACGCAACTCGTCTTGCGTGTAGTAGCCATCTGTTCCGCCTTTCTGCTGCAGCCGAGGGAAGACTTTCGATTCAAAGCGCCAGCCTTGATCATCTGTTAAATGTAAGTGAAGCACATTGAGTTTTACCGCAGCCATCAGATCCAGTTGCCGTTTTATATCAACCAAAGGCAAAAAACGTCTGGCAGGATCGAGTAATAAGCCACGCCAACTAAAACGGGGTTCATCGTCAATAGTCAGATTGGGCAGAAAAATTTGTCCTGACTCACGCTGGATCAGTTGCTGCAAAGTCTGCAACCCCCGCAAAACACCTATCGCATGACTGGCGTTGAGCAAGATGTGGTTACTTTTTATCTCAAGTTGATAGGCTTCCTGGTGCTTCTCGGTGTTTGTCTTTTGTGGGGTGAGCCGTATAAGCAGATCCGCAGGCGTCTTTGCTGTAAAGTCTAAAATTGTATTGATCCGGTTTCTCTGTACAAATTGCTCTAGCAAGGGCTTTAGACTGGTGTGCCCGGCCGGTAGCTCTACCTGGAAAGACTGATCAAAAACAAAGTGGCCTTGTCTTAATTCCAACCGCTTTGGATAAGGCATCAACGCCAATGGTTGCGCCTGAACCTGCAGGGGGAGCAAATGCAACAAAAATGACAGACTTAAACAGCAGAATAAGCGCATAAAAGCAGATTTAATTTGTTACTTGGTAACATATTAATAATCAATTAATTGGCGTCTGTCTATGGATGTTTACGGCTATTTTATATTTATATTAATGTACTTGTTGGTCTTGTTGTTGGTATTAAGTAACATTTATACGCGGTGTTGGAGCGGTGCAGGCAGTCCATCCGACAAAGCTCAGCGGCTTTGCTGGAACAGCTCGGCTAAAGTGCACTGAGCTCCTCTGGATTTTAGCTGGGCCAGTAAAAGCTGAGCGCAGGCGAAAGCGTCGGATAAGGCATGATGTTCAGTTACCTCGGGAAGTTGATAGCGGGCTAAACACGCGGGCAGCTGTAAGGAGTTTTGCGCAACAGGACCGCCTTTAAGTTGCATTTTATACAGTTCGAGTTTTAACGTATCCACAGCCTTAAAGGCTGGTGAGCGGCCAAAACAGTTCTGACAACTTTGTTTTAAGAAACTAAGTTCCAGTGCACTGTGATGGGAAACCAGTACAGAGGTTTTTAATTCCTGTACTAGTTGTTTTAATAACAGCTCCAGTTCTATACCTTGTTGCACTTCGCTGTTATGTAAACCATGGATCACTGCACTTTGTCCTACTGAGGCAGGGCTTTTCACCAAATGGTAGTGGGCTGTGTTTAAATAAATTTTACTCTTTGAAATTTTTACCCAACCAGCACTGACAATATGATGTTTTTTCGCATCCATTCCGGTAGTTTCAAAATCCAGTACCAGAAAATCCGCCTTACTGGCTAGCTCCAATTTATCTATTGGAGTGCTGTTTTCATATTCCAGTACCAGTTGGTGCACTGCTTCTGGTTTTTTCAGCCAGTTCCACATTTAAAGTTCCCGACAAAAACGTTGTCTGAGTATTTGTTGTTCATCGCTGATCACAGCAAAAGCATCTTTTAACTGATGACGTTGCAGCAAGTTTAGTTGAGCCGGATCCAATAAATTAGACAGATGTCGACCTCGTTGAATGTCTTGTGCCTGCAGTTGCCAGCGTAAATGTGCCAACACATCAAAAGCACCTTGTAAATTTTGTTGCTGACGCTGTGTTAACACGCCTTGCTGCTGTAGCATTGCCAAACGTTCTCTGGTGTTGACGGCGTGAATACCTGCAGACAATGCATAAACCCGGACTAGATCGCTGATCAGGCTAATGCCGCGTTTTTTCAGGTCCAGTCCCTTACGTTGCCTGCCGTCCTGCTCCAGCAGGAAGTGCTTAAAAAATCCGAGTGGTGGTTGTCGCTCTGTAGCGTTTTTGGCCAGATGAAACAAAAACAATTCATTATTTTTGCAGCGGGCTAACACATCTTCTTGCAGTACATTAAACAGGCCTTTGCTGCCATGTATCAGTCGCATATCAAAAAAAATACTGCTATTTAACAGAGCCTGCGGATCTGGCGTATTCAGCCATTTGGCAAATCGGCCTGACCAGCCTTTGAGGCTCAGTCGCAGCTCAGGGGTGGATGCCATAATATGGCCTTCACAAAGCGCTTGGCCTGAAGAGGCCAGACCGTTGCAGACTATATCGGCAAGGGCTGAAAAATAGTCGGCAACAGCGCCAGTGGGCTCTTTTTCCAGCAATAACGCATTGTCCTGATCGGCGCTGGGTAACATATCGCGTCTGGCTTGAGAGCCAAAAACTAACCAACTATAGACACAAGGCGCAGGACCCAGTTCCTTTTCCGCAATATGCAACCAGCTCTGAGCCAGAGCATCCATGATACTGGTCAATACACTGCTGACTTCATAAGAAGGGATCTGTTGATCAGCCAATTGCATGGCCAACTGGTTGATATGAGGTGTAATGGCATTTAAGCCTTCCGCTTTATGCTGACGATGGATATGGCTAATTAAATAAACCGGATGTTCCTGCTGGCTGCGGATCAAATCTGTGGTGGTTAATACGCCTACGGCTTTGCCTTGCTCTTCTACGGGTAGATGGTGAACATTGTGCTGACTCATTTGTTGAATGGCTTCAAAGGCAAAACGATCAATTTCGATGCTTTGCGGCGTTTTCGTCATGACTTCAGAGACAGTGGTTGAAGCAGGTAAATTTTTTGCCAAAACGCGGCTTCGCAAATCGCGGTCGGTCAGAATACCCACTAGTTTCTCGTCTTTCTCAATCAGCACGCAGGAAACGCGTTGCTCGGTCATGAGTGTTGCAGCTTGCTGAACCGTATTGGAGCAATCAATAGATACTTTGCGTCTGGTGACTAAGTCTGCGACTTTTAAAGTCGAGGTGCTCTGCTGCTGGCTGCTTTGGTACAGATGTAATCGACGACTAAATAAGCGCTGGAAGAATAAATCGAAATTCTTGTACTGGTGGCGTAACTTATCAAAACTTTCCGCAGGTAAAAAATACACCAACCCGTCTTCTTCGCATCTGATAGTGTCAGGGTCGGCAAGGCCTGTCAGCAGAAGCTGATAGCCATAAAAGTCGCCACTTTGTAAGTGGGTGATTCGGTGTTGCTCTGTATGCAAGGCAAACAAGCCGGAACGGACCAGTAAAAGTTGTGGTTCTGGCTGTAACTCTTCACCTGACGCCAGATATAAAACAGTCAGATCCTGGCTCAGGTGTTGCAGTACATGAGCCGCTAAATCATCGAAAGGTGGTGTTTGCTGCAGAAAAGACACAACTTCCTGAACTTGCATACAAGCTTCCTACATGGTCAAAAAACAAGGCGTGTTGCCACGCCTTATCTGGGTCCGTTTTCCTTGGGAGCTTTAGTGAGCCTGAGCTGCACCTGCGCCTTTTGGATAACGGATTTGTTCTACTATATCCTGCACCTCTTGTGGTACTTCTTTGGTTACTTTGCTGACCGCAAAAGCCACCACAAAATTCACCAGCATACCCACTGTGCCTATGCCCTCCGGAGAGATACCAAACAGCCAGTTTTCAGGTTTGTTCTCTGCAAAAGGAGTGATGAAAATACCTTTGAAATACAGGATATAACCTACGGTGAAAGTGATGCCTGCTAACATGCCGGCGATAGCGCCTTCCTTATTCATTTTCTTGTAGAAAATACCAAGAATAATGGCAGGGAAGAAACTCGCCGCAGCCAGGCCGAAGGCAAAAGCTACGACCTCCGCAACAAAGCCAGGTGGGTTAATACCTAAGTAACCCGCGACTATGATGGCCACTGCAGCGGCTAGCCGTGCTGCTAACAGTTCTTGCTTATCGGTGATTTTTGGCATCAGATTTCGCTTGAGTAAGTCATGCGAAATTGATGTTGAGATCACCAGCAGTAAGCCTGCAGCGGTGGATAAAGCGGCGGCAATACCACCAGCTGCTACCAGTGCAATCACCCAATCCGGTAACTGTGCAATTTCCGGGTTGGCCAACACCATGATGTCACGGTCTATCGTCATTTCGTTGCGCTCATCACCCGAGTAGAACATACGACCATCACCGTTTTTATCTTCGTGCTTGATCAGACCGGTTTTTTCCCAGTTTTTAATCCAGGTTGGTGCTTCCGCCACCAAAGTACCCTGAGCATCAGGACCGTTAATAGTGTCAATCATGTTGTAGCGGGCAAAAGCGCCAATAGCTGGAGCAGTTGTGTACAAAATCATGATAAATACTAAGGCCCACCCAGCGGAGATACGCGCATCTTTCACGCGAGGTACTGTGAAGAAACGAACTATAACGTGAGGTAAACCCGCAGTACCAACCATTAATGCCGCAGTGATAGCAAAAACGTCCGCAGTTGATTTAGTGCCTTCGGTGTAAGCGGCGAAGCCGAGCTCAGCCGAGAGCCCATCCAGCCGGTCAAGCAAATGCATGCCTGAGCCATCCAGTAAAGTGGCGCCTAAGCCTGTTTGTGGCAACACATGACCAGTGATCATGATAGAGATGAAAATTGCAGGAACCATGTAGGCAAAAATCAGTACACAATACTGAGCGACCTGAGTGTAGGTTATGCCTTTCATACCGCCCAATACGGCGTAGAAAAATACCACAGCCATACCAATGATTACGCCTGTAGTGATGTCCACCTCAAGGAAGCGGGAAAACACTACGCCTACACCACGCATCTGACCTGCCACATAAGTGAAGGAGATCAAAATGGCGCAAATGACTGCAACTGTGCGGGCAGTTTGGGAGTAATAACGATCCCCTATAAAGTCAGGCACAGTAAATTTGCCAAACTTACGCAGGTAGGGGGCCAAACACAATGCCAGCAACACATAGCCACCAGTCCAGCCCATCAGATAAACTGAACCATCGTAACCCATAAAAGAAATTAGACCTGCCATTGAGATAAATGACGCGGCAGACATCCAGTCCGCAGCAGTTGCCATGCCGTTAGCTAAAGGCGAAACACCGCCTCCAGCTACATAGAACTCTTGGGTTGAACCCGCCCGGGCCCAAATCGCAATGCCGATATACAACGCAAAAGTTGCACCGACAATAATGTAGGTTAACGTTTGTAAATCCATCATCTACCCCTTAGTCTTCGTGGACATCATATTTACGATCAAGAGCATTCATCTTGATAACGTAAACAAAGATCAGCAGAACAAAGGTGTAGATAGAGCCTTGTTGCGCGAACCAGAATCCGAGCTTAAAGCCAAAAAACTGCACCATATTCAGTTGGTCTACAAATAAAATCCCGGCTGCGAAGGATACTGCAAACCAGACCGCCAGCAGTTTTAGCATCAACGAGATGTTCTCCCGCCAATAAGCTTTGGCTAATTCATTGCTTTGAAATGCCATCGTTGTCTTCCTCTTGTTGTTTTTTGTGGTTGTTATAGAAATTCTGTTGACTTGCACACTTAATCTAGCAGTAGGTACAGGAAGCGATAGCCCGACTTTAGTCGAAGCCGAAAAGACAGATCATTGACTTTCTGGCGCTTTCTGCCAAAAGTAACCACTGAAATCAAAGGGGAGTGTGCTTTGTCAGCCTGGATAGTGGCCTTATTGGCCTTGATGTATGTCGGTTTACTGTTTTTTATTGCCAACTGGGGCGAGCGCCATGCCGGTGATCAACTACTACGAAAGTATGGTGGCTTACTCTACAGTCTGGCTTTGGCGGTATATTGCACCTCCTGGACCTATTATGGCGCTGTTGGCACAGCGGTGACCCAGGGCTGGGACTATATTCCGATTTATCTGGGCCCCATTTTGGTGTTTCTGTTTGCACAACCTTTTTTGTTTAAGTTGTTGTATGTCGCAAAAAAACAAAATGTGGCCTCCATCACTGACTTTATCAGTGCGCGTTATGGCAAACGTAAAAACATTGCCTTAGTGACTGCATTATTGTGTCTTGTTGTTGTGATCCCCTATATAGCCCTGCAACTCAAAGCAGTTGCCAGTTCATATCAGGTTTTGCTGGGGCATGATTTATCTGATGAATCTCTGCCTTGGTGGCAGGACACAGCCTGGTTTAGCGCCATGGCGATGACTGTTTTTGCCATTTTATTTGGTACCCGCAAAGTGCAGTTGACTGAGCAAAATCGCGGCGTAATGGTCGCTATTGCTTTTGAATCTGTCGTGAAGTTGTTTGCGTTGTTATGCCTTGCCTTGATGGCGTATTGGTTGCTATTGCCCGAAAGGCTTGGCGTCAGTCAGTTTGTTGAGCATGCCAGCCAATTGCAGCAAAGCACGGACCACAATAGCTGGTTGTCTTTTGCTGTAAAAACTTTATTGGCGATGAGTGCTATTTTTCTGCTACCCCGGCAGTTTCATGTCGCCTTTGTGGAGAATGTAGACCACCGGCATTTAAATCACGCTAAACGATGGTATAGCAGTTATTTATTGCTTGTGACCCTGGTGGTAATCCCAATAGCTTTGGCCGGTATGCATTTATTTCCGGGGCAAGAACATCTGGCCGATAGTTTTGTGCTGCTCATCCCTGAAAAATCCGGTTGGCATACCCTGAGCGTGCTGGTTTTTATCGGTGGATTCTCCGCTGCGACTTCGATGATTATTATCTCTACATTGGCTTTGAGTACCATGATCAGTAATGACGTGGTGATGCCAACTATTTTACGCCGACCCGGTCATGGCCAACGCATTAAAGACTACAGCGGGCTTATTTTGTTGGTGCGCCGTACCATGATTATCACAGTGATGCTGTTATCGTACTGCTACTATGCTTTGTTTGCCCGTAATTACGAACTGGCTGAAACAGGATTGCTGGCTTTTGCACTGGCAATCCAGTTGGCTCCTGCTGTAGTTGGGGGCTTATATTGGCGTCATGGTAATGCCTTTGGGGTGTATGCTGGTCTAGCTGTTGGTTTTGCTTTGTGGTTTTTTTGCCTGATGGTTCCACAGCTTGCTGCTGTGGGCTTGCTTGAACAGACAGTGTTGCAGCATGGCTTATTTGGTATAGGACAGCTAAAACCAACCTCGTTATTTGGAGTGCAACTTGATATTTTAAGTCATGGTGTGATTTGGTCTTTAGGGTTAAATTTTGCCTGTTATCTGATTTTTTCACTGCTTGTTAAAGTCAATTTAAAAGACCGCCTGCAGGCCGCTGCTTTTGTAAAACCTACTTTGCCATTGGAACATAAAGAGACCCCCGTCAGAAGGGCTAGAGTCCGGCGCACTGATATTACAATGTTGTTGGAGCGTTTTATTGGCGCGCAACGTTGTAATGAGGCTATGGCTGAGTTTCAACGGCGCTTCCCCGATCTGGATATACAGGAGGGTATCGCAGGGCCAGAACTGATAGCTTTTGTTGAGAGGGAACTGGCTGGTGTGATAGGCGCGGCTTCAGCATTAGCTGTGGTGAGTGCTGCTACAGAGGGTCGGCAACTTGAGCTGGAGGATGTGGTCACCTTATTTGACGATACCACTCAGGCCATTCAGTTTTCCCGTAAGATTTTGTTTTCGACACTGGAGCACTTAAGTCAGGGGGTCAGTGTGGTCGACCGCGATTTAAAGCTGGTGGCCTGGAATAAATCCTACCTGCAAATGTTTGACTACCCGGATGGCATGATCCGTATTGGCCGGCCTGTGGCTGATATTGTGCGTTTTAATGCGGAGCGGGGACTGTTTGGCGAAGGCGCGCCTGAAGAGCACGTGGCCAAACGTATCGCCCATATGCAAAACGGTACTTCTCATGTATTTCAGCGGGTAAGACCGGACGGTACAGTGATAGAAATGCGCGGTAATCCTATTCCCGGCGGAGGTTTTGTCACCAGTTTTACCGACATCACTGAACATGTGCGGGCTGTGCAGCAACTGGCGGAAGCTAAACAGCATTTGGAACAGCGGGTGCAGGAAAGAACGCAGCGCATCAGTGAAATGAATCAGGAACTGGTCGAAGAAGTCGCCAGGCGCAGCGCGACGGAGTTACAGTTGTTGCAAGCGAAAGCCGAAGCTGAAGCAGCGAATGCATCAAAAACCCGTTTTCTGGCACTGGCCAGCCACGATATATTACAACCATTGAATGCTGCCAGATTATTTACTGCCGCTTTACAGGATCAGATTTCCGAGGTAAATCAACAAAAGATCATTCATCAGTTGGATAATTCGTTAAAAGCCACGGAAGAATTAATTGCTACGTTACTGGATATAGCCCGTCTGGATGAAGGACGTTTACAGCCGAAAACCCAGGCAGTTTCTCTCTCAGGTATTTTACAGCCGCTAACAGACGAATTCAGATGGTTGGCCGGACAAAAGCTACTGAAGTTGCGCACCCACTTTAGCGATTGGCAGGTGGAAACTGATAGCACTTACCTGCGCCGCATCTTGCAAAACATATTAAGTAACGCCGTTAAATATACACCATCGGGACAGCTTTTAGTGTCGTGCCGTAAAAGAGGTAAACAACTGATGCTGCAAGTCTGGGATACAGGCCCCGGAGTGGCAGAACACGAACTCAAGCGTATTTTTGATGATTTTTATCGTGTTGACAGCACCGCCAGAGGTCAACAGGGGGTTGGTTTAGGGCTTGCCGTGGTGCAGCGTATGGCGAGGTTGTTGGGTCATAGGTTAGAAGTTCGTTCAGTGGTGGGTAAGGGGACTGTGTTTAGTCTGTATCTGCCGTTAGCCTCTGAGCAGGCATTGGCCGAAGAAAAAGCTGTTTTGGAACAACAACATGCACTGTTACCCCTTTGGCAGGTGATTTGCGTGGATGACGATAGCTCTAATTTGGCTGCCTTAAGACTGCTGTTGGAACAATGGAAACTTGGGGAAGTGAAGAGTTATGTTCACTCAGGGCAATTGTTGAGTGAAGCTGCGACTTTGCAGAAACCTGACTTACTCATTATGGATTTCCAGCTGGGGCAGGGATTAAATGGTTTAGAGCTTTATCAGGAGTTGCAGCAGTATTGGGGGCAGGTACCGGGTATCCTGGTTTCCGCTGCTCCTGAACCTGATTTGGCTCAACGGGCGAAAGCAGCGGGTTTACTCTTTCTAGCTAAACCTATAAAACCTGCCGCCCTCAGAGCTGGTATTAACCATATTAAAAATAAGCTGTCCTGAACTATGGGCTGCGTCCGGTACGAAAGTTATGTTTTAATGACCGTCAATATAAAACAGCAATGGAGTGGGGAATGTTAGCCAAGTTGGAAGAGCGTTTTTTCTTAATTATGTTGGTGGTGGTTACCTTGGCCTTTGGCTTTGTACTGGAACCATTTTGGGGCTGTATATTTTGGGCTTGTGCTATCACTGTTATTTTTTATCCGGTCCAAAGCCGGATACTGCATCTCATCGGCAATAAACCCAACCGGGCTGCGTTACTTACACTCTTATTTTGTGTTCTGGTGGTGATTTTACCTGTGCTGGCAATAGGTGCTGCTTTTATTCAGGAAGGTATTGCCTTTTACGCAAAAATAGAAAAAGGCGAGATTAATCCTGACGGTTTTATTGAAGCTATACGGCAGGCATTTCCCGTTGTCACTGAGTTTCTGGCACGATTTGGTATTGAAACGGATGGGATAAGGGAAAAAATATCTTCAGGTGCTGTAGAAGCAAGCCGCTTGTTAGCAAAAGAAGCTCTGTCTATTGGACAAAATACCTTTGGTTTTATTCTAAGTTTATGCCTGATGTTATACCTGACGTTTTTCTTATTACGTGAGGGGGCTCATTTAGTTGAATTGCTGGTCAAGGCGTTGCCACTTGGGGACCAGCGCGAGCGTCTGCTTTTTGCTAAGTTTGCTGAGGTCACCAGAGCAACAGTCAAAGGCAACTTGGTGGTTGCCATAGTACAGGGCGCCCTGGGCGGTCTTATTTTTTGGCTATTAGGTCTGCCAGCTCCCATTTTATGGGGGGTAGTAATGGCCTTTTTATCCTTATTACCAGCTGTAGGTGCTGCTTTGGTGTGGCTGCCGGTTTCCTTATATTGGTATGCTACAGGCGATTGGGTTATCGCCACTATTCTGGTGGCTTATGGCGCCTTGGTAATAGGTCTGGCCGACAATATACTCCGACCTTTGCTGGTGGGGCGGGATACTAAACTGCCGGATTATCTGGTGCTGTTTTCGACCCTGGGTGGTATTACTCTGATGGGCATTAACGGTTTTGTATTAGGGCCTATGATCGCAGCGTTATTTTTGGTGTTTTGGCAGATATTTATCGACGAGTTTCAGCACAGCACTAAGCCTGAATAATCAGGCTTGGAGTTTTGCTTATTGTGCTATCAGCGTCTTATCGGCTGGAGCTTCCAGTTGCAGACGCTGGGCTTGAATGACAACCTGAGTTCTGTTGGTCACTCCCAGTTTTCTGAAAATGGCGGTGATATGAGCTTTGACCGTAGCTTCAGAGATATGCAGGTCATAGGCGATTTGTTTATTGAGCCAACCCTCTGTTAAATAAAACAGCACTTTATATTGCTGCGGGGTCAGTTCAGCAACTTTGCTGGCCAAATCCAGATCAGGCTGATGTTGCTGTTGAGTCATTACCTGACTACGAATTGCTGGCGGGACCCAGAGTTCTCCATCTATCACTGCGCTTAAGGCTTTGCCTATTTCTGCTGGATGGGCTGATTTGGGAATAAAAGCCGAAGCACCAAATGCCATCACTCTTTTTATTACGTCCAGATCATCGCTGGCCGAAATCACCACTATGGGCAGAACAGGGTATTGCTTTCGCAGTTGGATTAATCCCAGAAAACCGCAGTTCCCGGGCATATGCAAATCCAATAATAGTAAATCTGCGTCTGAGTGCTCTTGTAATGCTTCACAGGTCGCTTCAAAACTATCGGTTTCTATGGTGGCTTTGGTAACAAAAGTATTACTGATCGCATGGATCAGGGCGTTTCGAAATAATGGATGGTCATCTGCGACAATTAACTTTGCCATATAAACTCCTAACCCAGCCTCTGTTCTCTGCACAGAGGCTGGGTTCAGCTAAAGTGTTGTTGCTATTAATTGAACATTAGCAACTTATTGTCAACAGATTAGCGGTTTAATCTGTTTTGGATCAAGTTCTCAACCACTGAAGGGTCTGCCAGGGTAGAGATATCACCTAATTGATCATATTCATTGGCCGCAATTTTACGCAAGATCCGGCGCATAATTTTTCCAGAACGGGTCTTAGGCAAGCTTGGTGTCCACTGAATAATATCCGGTGCGGCAATTGGGGAGATCTCACGACGTACCCAATCACGCACTGCTTTAGTCAATTCATCACTTGGCTCTACACCAACACGAGGGGCAACAAAGACATAAATACCCTGACCTTTGATGTCGTGCGGATAACCCACCACTGCAGCTTCTGCGATGGCATCATGTGCAACCAGACAGCTTTCAATCTCAGCGGTGCCCAGACGATGGCCCGAAATATTCAACACGTCGTCGACGCGGCCAGTCAGCCAATAATAGCCATCTTCATCACGTTTGGCGCCGTCACCGGTAAAATACATACCTTTATAAGTGCTGAAATAAGTTTGCTCAAAACGTTCATGGTCACCAAATACAGTACGCATTTGACCAGGCCAACTGTCCAGAATCACTAAATTGCCTTCTGCTACGCCTTCAACCAGTTCACCTTCGTTGGTGACTATAGCTGGTTTTACACCAAAAAACGGACGAGTGGCAGAACCAGGTTTTAGGGCTGTAGCTCCGGGTAAAGGCGTAATTAAAATACCGCCTGTTTCCGTTTGCCACCAGGTATCGACTATAGGGCAATTCGTTTTGCCGTAATTTTCGTGGTACCAACTCCAGGCTTCAGGGTTAATAGGTTCGCCGACACTGCCCAATAAGGTTAGGGACGATAAATCTGCACCATCTACTGCTACAGTGCCGTGCGCCATTAAAGCGCGGATAGCAGTCGGCGCTGTGTATAAAATATTGACTTTGTATTTGTCGACCACTTGAGCAATACGCTTAACACTTGGATACGTAGGAACGCCTTCAAATAAAATACTGGTAGCACCATTGGCTAAGGGACCATAAACAATATAAGTATGACCTGTAACCCAACCTATATCCGCGGCGCACCAGTAAATATCGCCATCCTTATAGTCAAATACATACTGATGGGTGATCGAGGCCCATACCATGTAACCCCCAGTAGTGTGTAACACACCTTTAGGTTTACCGGTTGAACCAGAGGTATAGAGAATAAATAATGGGTCCTCTGCGTTCATCACCTCTGGTTCACAGTGTTTAGGTTCTTTTGCCAATATTTCGTGGTACCAAAGATCGCGACCTTGGTGGAAATCTATATTTTCGCCAACGTGTTTTACAACAATCACATGCTTGGCAGGGTTGGCATCCCCTAAATGGGCCAAAGCCTGGTCGGTGTTGTCTTTTAAATAGGTTAGACGGCTACCACGAGCGGCCTGGTCAGAAGTAATCACTAGTTTGGAATCGCAATCCTGAATGCGGCTACCTAAAGCATCAGGTGAAAAACCTGCAAATACAACAGAGTGGATAGCACCGATACGAGCGCAAGCTAACAGTGATACAACAGCAGCGGGGATCATAGGCAAGTAAATGGTGACTCGGTCGCCTTTTCCTACACCCAAAGTACGCATTGCATTGGCCAACTGACAAACTTCGTCGTAGAGTTCCTGATAAGTGACGGCCTTTTGAACTCCTGGTTCATCACCTTCCCAATAATAAGCGACATGGTTGGCTTTGGCCGGCAAGTGGCGATCGAGGCAGTTGTAGCTGGCATTTAAACTGCCATCGCTAAACCAATTTACATGTACATTACCCAAATCGAAACTAGTGTCTTTTACTTTGGTAAAAGGTGTGAACCAGTTGATACGTTTGCCATGTTCTGCCCAAAATTGTTCAGGTTGTTTCACTGACTCTTCATACATAGCCAGATACTGCTCGTTAGTCACCAAAGTACGTGCTTTGGTGTGCTCTGGTACTGGATAAAGCTGGGCGTGACTCATGTTTAATATTCCCCTGTCTTAAATAGGCTCGATGGTTTAGTTCAATAGCGACAACCATCTGTTATGGCTATGTCCGTTCTACCTTATTTTAAGTAACGAACAACATTAGACATTAGTCTAGCCAAAGCTTTTGCCTGCGTCTGTGATGAAAATGAATAAAAAGCAATCTGCGACTAAAGGCTAATTGTCGCTTTGCTAAAAGCGAACCAAAGTTGAAACGTGGTACTGACAATAACAACATTTTAACTCGGACCAGGAGAAAACAATGCTGACGAAAAAACCTCTTGCCAGCTTAGTCGCTTTAGCTTTAGCGGGATTATGTGGACAGGCTCATGCCGCCGTCACTTTTGGTGACACCGAACTGACTTACGGTGGCTATATCAAACTTGATACTATGTGGACAGATGCTTCAGATGGTCAAATTGCCACGGGGATTGGCCGGGACTTTTATGTTCCAAGCCTGACTCCTGTAGGTGGGGAAGGTGAATCCGCCACATTTGACGCTCATGCCCGACAATCCCGCTTCTTCTTCAAAACAGCAACATCACTTGATAACGGCAAAAAAATAAACGGAACTATAGAGTTTGATATGATGGCAACGCCTAACGGCGACGAACGTATTACTAACGGCTATAGTCCTGAAATCCGCCATGCGTTTTTAACCTATGACAATTGGCTGATGGGGCAAACCTGGTCCACTTTTATGGACGTAGCTTCTTTACCTGATAGCCTTGATTTCATCGGCAATACAGACGGTGCAATTTTCGTGCGTCAGGCTCAGGTTCGTTACACTAATGGTGGCTGGCAAGTTGCCCTCGAAAACCCGGAAACGACTGTCACTCCGAATACGGGCGGAGCCCGCATTGTCACTGATGATAATTCGGTACCTGATGTAGTGGTGAAATATAACCATGCTGCACCCTGGGGTTCTTTGGCCATAGCAGTGATGGCGAGACAGCTGTCGATTGAATCAGCCACTCTGGATGACAGCACCAATGGTTTTGCAGTGTCTTTCTCAGGTAAATACAATATTTCGGCGACTGACGATCTGCGTTTTACCATCAACAGTGGTGAAGGTATTGGCCGTTATATAGGATTGAATACTACTAATGATGCTGTACTTGATGCGTCTGGGCAGCTCGAGGCTATCCAGGCAACAGGTTATGCACTGGCCTACAAACATAGCTGGGACAACAAATGGCGTTCAAGTTTTATCTATTCGGCCCTGGATATAGATAACGAAGCAAATCTGACAGGACTGGCAGTGACTGACAGTACCAGCAGTTATGCTGTAAACCTGATTTATCAGGCGGCAAGCAAGTTGATGTTTGGTGTGGAACTGCGCCATGCCACGCGTGAAATTTTATCCGGAGCAGAAGGCGATTTAAATCGTGTTCAGTTTAGTGCCAAGTACGACTTCTGACCATCCTTTTATTGGCAGAACAGGCGACAGTAGTCGCCTGTTCTATTTTAATGACGACTCATCCAGTAGCAAAATTGAACCGTATAGTGAAAATGTTACTTACACGGAGATTTTTGTTATGCATAGAATCGAACATTTAAACCGTCAGGATGTTGTGATAGATGAACTGGTGATCCATTCA
The DNA here is from genome assembly GCF_020217005.1 of Rheinheimera sp. Taxonomy (GTDB): domain Bacteria; phylum Pseudomonadota; class Gammaproteobacteria; order Enterobacterales; family Alteromonadaceae; genus Pararheinheimera. The sequence continues at coordinate 15,825 of NZ_JAIWOI010000061.1, forward strand.
CTAGAAATGGGGATTTATTTGGCCCAGGTCAGTTACGATGAACGTGTTGGCTTCCTGGTGGATACAGATAACAGACCACTGCGTTTTTTAAGTGTGGAGCAGGCAAAACAGTCGTTATCAGATGCAACCATTAAAAAGTGTTGGTTACAGCATCAATCAGCTTACGACGAGATGATTGGAGGCTCTGAAAAAGTGGATAACAGTCTGCGTATTCCTGTTTAACGTCAAAAAAGTCTCTTTTTTGCCCGTTTTGCTTTATTTCTGAGCGAACGATCACGAATATCATCAAATTGTCATTTTAGGGGTTGTGCAGGATTAAAAACTCCCTA
>NZ_JAIWOI010000008.1 GCF_020217005.1 Rheinheimera sp.
GTCAATATTTTCATCTTTGATGCCGGTTTTTTTCACCCTATAGGGTCTGTTTTTTTTATTGCTTTTGGGTATCCACATCGTCTTTATTCTTCAAAGTTAATTAGGGCGAGGAGCGCGGTCAACAAAGCTGCGGCTTCAAGTATGAAGGGTTTAGTGAAACTCTCTGGAGTAGGACTTGAGTGAGCCTAATAATGGCGTCAGGTCGGTTAAACGTCCGGCGATAATATGGATCACCCCGTCTTTTTTCTCCAGAATACCGTTAACCTTCATTAGCTTAGATTTTAAATAGGCCTGACGCTGCGCCGAAGCTGTAGCCGACCAGACCACTAGATTACTAAAACCTGTGCCATCTTCCAGTGTGATAAAAGTCACACCTGATGCCGTGCCAGGGCTTTGTCTCGCTGTGACTAATCCTATTACAGTCACCACCGACTTATGGTTCAGTGCAGCAAGTTCAGATGCCTGCGCAAATTTACCCAGCACGCCTTGCTGTTTTAATAACTGCACCGGATGAGTCCGCAGACTCAGCCCTGTACTTTGATAATCTTCCACCACTTCCGCCAGTTCGGAAGGCAAAGGCAGCTGATATTGAGTCTGGTAAGGTTCGGCGGCCAGTAAAGGCAACTTATGCTGTTGGTCCAACAACTGCCAGCGCGCCTGATAGCGTTGCCCTGATAGCTGTTGTAAGGCATTGGCACTGGCAAGGGCTGTTAAATCGCCATCGCAGACACCAGACTGCGCCACTGTGGCCAACTGGAGATAACCTCCTTGTGGTCTGTGTTTGAGTAACATCAAAGCCCCTTGTTGTGTTAAACCTTTCACTAGCCGGAGCCCAAGGCGGATCGCAAAACCAGTGCCGCTGCTGGCGGGCACCATCAGATGATCCCAATCCGACTGATTCACACACACCGGCAGTACCTCCACATTATGCTGCCGTGCATCCTGAATGAGCTGGCTGGGCGCATAAAAGCCCATAGGCTGGCTGTTGAGTAAGGCAACATAAAAAGCCACAGGGTAATACTGTTTTAAATACGCCGAGACATAAGCCAGCACGGCAAAACTGGCAGAATGTGACTCAGGAAAACCATATTCACCGAAACCACAAATTTGCTGGTAAATACGTTCGGCAAATTCTTGCTGATAGCCCCGGCTTAACATGCCATCGATCAGTTTTTGTTTAAATTGGATCAGCTCACCGGTTTTTTTCCAGCTGGCCATAGCGCGGCGCAGCTGGTCGGCTTCCCCGCCACTAAAACCTGCGGCCACCATCGCCAGTTTAATCACCTGCTCCTGAAAAATGGGCACACCTAAAGTACGTTCCAGCACTTGCTTGACTGCAGCTGAGGGGTAGGACACAGCTTCTTCGCCATGACGGCGTTTTAAATACGGATGCACCATATCGCCCTGAATTGGGCCGGGCCGTACTATGGCTATCTGGATCACCAAATCGTAATAACTTGCAGGGCGCAGTCGTGGCAGCATCGACATCTGGGCCCGTGATTCAATCTGAAATAAACCTACAGTGTCGGCTTTTTGAATGGCTTTATAGACTTGCGGGTCGTCACCTGCTTTGGTGATAGCTGCTATGCTTAAATCGGTGTTCTGGTAACGCCTGACTAAATCAAAAGTTTTACGGATAGCGCTTAACATCCCCAAAGCCAACACATCTACTTTTAATAGTTTTAAGGATTCCAGATCATCTTTATCCCACTGGATCACAGTGCGATCGGCCATAGCTGCATTTTCCACTGGTACCAGTTCGTACAAAGGCCCCTGAGATATGACAAAACCTCCGACATGCTGGGATAAATGCCGTGGCATGCCCACCAGTTGCTGTACCAGTTGCACCAGTAGCTGAGCTTTTTTTGCCTGAGGATCCAGCCCAAGCTGAGTCAGCTGGCTGCTCCAGTGCTGGCTTTTATCCCGCCTGTGCAGGTTTTTTAAGAAAAACTCCACCTGATGCAGCTCAAACCCCAAAGCTTTACTGATATCGCGAAAGGCACTTTTAAAGCGATAACAAATCACTGTGGCGGCCAGAGCTGCGCGCTCACGGCCATATTTCTGGTAAATATACTGGATCACTTCTTCGCGGCGTTCATGTTCAAAATCAACATCTATATCAGGAGGTTCAGCCCGCTCTTTCGAGATAAAACGTTCGATCAGTACATTGATCTGGCGGGGATCCACAGCAGTAATAGCCAGGCAATAACAGACCACTGAATTCGCCGCCGAGCCACGGCCCTGATATAAAATGTGATGTTGCTGCGCAAATACCACCAAGTCATGAATAGTTAAAAAATAGTAGGGGTAATTGAGCTGCTCTATTAAATCCAGCTCTTTGTGGATGGTCTGCTGGATATCATCAGGCACCCCATCAGGGAAACGTTGTGTCTCGCCCAGTTTGACCAAATCCCGTAAATGCTGCATCGCAGTTTTGCCTGCTGGCACCAGTTCAGCCGGGTACTGGTAACTTAATTCATCCAAAGAAAAGCTACATAAATCAGCCAGCTTTTGGCTATTGTCTAAAAGCTCTGGCGGAAACAATTGCTGCAATTTTTTAATAGGCCTTAAGCTTTGTTCAGCGTTACTTAAAAGCTGCCTGGCCATATCAGGCACAGCTTTTCCCGCTTTAATAGCGCTTAAGGCATGTTGCAGAGGCAAACGACTGGCCTGATGCATCAGCACTTCACCTATGGCGCAGCAGGGCAGTTGCAGCTGCTTTGCCAGTTGCTGGCAATAAGGCAGATAAAACTGGTCCTGGCTTTGTAACTTGCGGCTGGCGCCAAGCCATAACTTGTCCGCATGGTGCTGAATTAACCAGTTGCCCCAGTACAGATCGGTTTGTTGATCGCCGCTGGGCAGCCAGAGGATCTGGCACTGCTGAATACGTTGAATATCCCACTCGGCCAGTTGGTACGAGCCTTTTTCGGCGCGGCGTCTGGCCTGAGTAATAATGCGGCATAACTCGCTATAGGCGCTTTTATCCGGACAGAGCAACACCAGGCGTAGCTGTGGGTTTAGTACCAATAAAGAGCCAATAATCAGCTTTAATGGCAGCTGTTTTTCTTTGATCTGCTGGTGAGCGCGTACTACGCCTGCCAGCGAGCATTCATCGGTGATAGCCAGCGCCTGATACCCTAAAGCTGCTGCTTGTTGTACCAATTCAGCCGGACTGGATGCGCCTTGCAGGAAGGAGAAGTGGCTTTGGCAAACCAGCTCAGAGTAGTCACTGCGTGTGGTTGAGTTTTGGCTTTTCATCAGCTGAAATACCCCTGCAGATAGAGCTGCTCTGGCTGTTGTAAATCACGAAATAACCATAACCACTGACCCTGCGCATTCTGGCCGACATAATAGTCGCGGTGTTGGCTCTGCTGTTGCCACCAGCCACTGCTTAAGCGCTCCGGGCCACAATGCAGCTGCAACTGCTGTTGCTGATCAGGATCCAAAGCCAGAGGCGGGTTGACTAAAAAGGCTGGTCGTATCGCGGCTAAGTGGCCTGCAATAGCAGCTTGTGGTTCTAAAGCGGCGGCATAATGACTTGCCTGCTCAGGCAGCAGATCATTGTGCAGACAAGGGCTTTTTACCTGCTCTTTACCCAGACGAGCCTGTAATAAGGACACCAGCTGCAGGGCCGAATACAGCTGCTGTTTGCCGGCAAACAGGGTTTTATACTGAGCGTAACGCGGCCCGGCGCGCTTGAGGGTCAGTTGTAGCTGGATCACGGGCTTTTTAAGCTTTAAGCGCTCCAGCTGCAACGCGCAGAGCTTCAGCCATTCTTTGCTTTGGTATTCGCCCTGAGCTGAATGCAGTTGCAGCTGTTGCTGCTGCTCTTGCCGCTGCAATAAACACAACTCCAGCTGATAAGCCAGTTGATCCCTTTGTTGTAAATACAGCTGCAACAGGCTAAACAAGTGCTGCAGAGGGCCCAATAGCTGGTCGCTACGCTCCATTTCGTACAGCAGTTCCAGTTGTTGTTCAAACTGTTCTGCGGGCTGAATAAATTGCAACAGCGCAGGTTTTGCTCCGGTCAGCTGCTGTAAATACTGCAGCATGTCCATACCAAAACGCCGTACCAGTTCGGCCTGCGGAATGTGCAACAGATCACCAAGCCGGATCAGGCCAAGCCGCTGGAATTGCTCCTGTAGTTTGTCCGGTAATTGGGCCTGTTGCAGTGGTAAAGCCTTGAGTTGCTGCTGAATTTTATCGCTTTGCAGTAAAAATTGATCCCAGCCTTGTTGTGCCAGTAAACGCGCCACTAAAGGTTGCTGCGCTGTAGCAAAATGATACTGATAACCCGCTTGTTGCAGCACTTGTTGTAGTTGTTGCCAGAACTGCAAAGCACCACCATACAAGGCCAGCATAGGGCTTAATTTTAATAACAAACCTGAATCAGGCTGCAGCGCTATATCGGCGCAGTATTGATACAACAGCTGAGCCAACTGCTCTAATTGTTGTTGTTCCTGCTCCGCCTGATGCGGCACCAGCTGCAATTGATGGCATAACGCCGCAGCAGAGGCTAAGCCCATACCCAAAGTTAAACCGGCCTGTCGGGCCGCAGTATTCAATTGCAGCAGTTGATGGTCAGCGCCTACTATCGCCAGAGGGGCGGTTAAATCAAGCTGATCTTTGTCCAGGGCCTGAGTTGTGGCGTGTTGCAACAGCAATTTATCCAGCTGCAATTGCGGGAAATATAAATACAACCAAAACTCCATCTGAGCAACCATACCCACCCGCCTCAGCTGACTCTGGATAAAGGCGGACGGGAATGCTGGCTGTGCTGCAGTTCTGCTTTGATAAACTGCGGATAAAGTTCAGCCCATGGCAGCAGCAGTTCCTGTTGTTGCCAGCCGCCTTTACGTTTCAGAATACGGATCTGCAAGCCTCTGCTGGCTGGGGTGAGTTGTAAACTTAAAGCCCAGGGCAAGAGTTGTTGTTCGGCCTGCGTTGGGCGGAACAAATACAACTGGCTCTGGCCTTGTGCTGCCGCCAGCTGCAAACGCTTTAGTTGGGTTAAATTCAGCTGGTTTTGCCAGAGCAACACATCCATACAACTGCCACTTTTTAAGCAAAGCTCTGCCGCCCAGAGTGCATCGGCAGAGCGGGGCGCATCAAGTTGTAACACCTGATGCAAAGGCCGCTTTTGCTGCAGCAGGTATTCAGCACAGAGGCTGGCCGGTGGATTGATCCAAACTTGCAGCAGATCGGATCCGGACTGGCCCAGCGCTTTTTGGATCAATTGCACTTCAGCACAAGCGCCATGGCTTTGTAATTCAATCACAGTATGCTGTGGCCAGCCGCCACCCAGCAGCTGATCCAAAGCGCTAAAACCTGTACTTTGGCAATGTTCATAAGGCGCTTCGGTTTGATTAGCCAGCCAGATCAGTTGCCTGTTCTGCAGCTGTTGCAACAGAGCATTCATGATAGTCATCTCAAATACTGTATATAAACACAGTATAAAAGATCTGCTTTGGATCGCAAGGGGCAGTCAGAGTTTTCTGATCTTTTGCTTTGGGTCGATCAGGGCGTAAGAATTATGTTAATGTGCGCGACTTTTCCGCCCCTGTATAGGTGAACTGCTTTGCACCAGGGCAGCTGATGTGACTTATGGTATGGATATGACTGAAACCACAAGATTTACGACTAAAACCTGGATTTTGATCCTGAGTTTAGTGCTGATCGCTTTTACTTTAAGGCCTTCTATGGCCTCGATCGGGCCTTTATTGCCTTTGATGCAACCAGAACTGCATCTGTCTTTTACTCAGGCGTCTTTACTGACCATGTTGCCCGTGCTGGCTATGGGGTTAGGGATCTTTTTTGCCCATCAGTTAGTGCTTTGGTTTGGTTCGTATCAGGTGATTTTTTGGGCTTCTGTCGCTATAGCAGTTGCCACAGCGCAGCGCTATTGGACACAAGGATCTTTAGATTTAACTTTAAGCGCTATAGTGGCAGGTTTAGGTATTGCTATGGTGCAGGCTGTGGTGCCTGGGGTGATTAAACAACAATTTAACAGCAAAGCGCCTTTGGTGATGGGCTGGTATATAGCGGCCATTATAGCTGGAGCTGCTTTAACTGCTTCTTTAGCCGCTTTTTGGGCCGACTGGGCACAAAGCTGGCGTGTGGCTTTATCAGGTTGGGTGGGCTTATCCGTTGTGGCTATCGTGTTGTGGTTTGCGCAAAAAAATCGGATACAAGGCCAGGCTGCCAGTCCAACAGCTCAGGCAGCACAAAAACCTCTGAGTTTTGGTCGCTATGGTCGGGCCTGGACTTTAGCTTTATTTTTTGGTCTGGTGACTTGTGCTTTTACTTGCGTACTGGCCTGGTTGCCCGCTTATTATGTCGAGCAGGGCTGGAGTGAACAAAAAAGTGGGTTGTTACTTGGCTTATTACTCTGTATGGAAGTCGTGTCCGGTATCGCCAGCCCCTGGTTGGCAAGTCGCAAAGCAGACCGCCGTCCCGTGATGCTGATTTTACTTGTACTGATGGCCACAGGTTTTGCCGGTTTAGTGGCCGCGCCGCATTTAGGTTTAGTTTGGGCTTGCCTGTTAGGCTTAGGTATAGGAGGCTTATTTCCTTTATCTTTAATAGTGGCTATGGACCATCAGCATCAGGCCACAGCTGCAGCCAGCCTAACCGCTTTTGTACAGGGTATAGGTTATACATTGGCCGCATTTTCGCCTTTGATCGCTGGTTTAATTCGTGACTACAGTCAGGGTTTTAGCATCAGCTGGCTGGTATTGGCCGCTATAGCTGTGCTTTTAATGGCGATGGCGACACGCTTTAATCCGGCGGGTTACAGCACAAAATTTCAATAGGTTTTTAGGGAGTTCGTTATGCAAGCCAATCTGATGTTATTACTGGCCGCTGCAATTTGGGGTTTAGGTTTTGTTGCCCAGCGTTTTGGTATGGACCATTTGGGGCCTTATTCTTTTAATGCCTTACGCTTTTTTATAGGCGCTTTAAGCTTAGTGCCGTTGATTTGGTGGTACAAGCGCAAAGGCTTGCTACAAGAGCTGGACTGGAAACTGCTGCTTATCGGCGCAGTGCCCGTTGGGGTTTTACTTTTTATTGCCGCCTCATTGCAGCAGGTTGGGCTTTTATACACCACAGCGGCCAATGCAGGTTTTATCACCGGGCTCTATATAGTGCTGGTGCCGCTGTTGGGTATTTTCCTTAAACATAAAATTAGCGCCAATATCTGGTTGGGCTGCTCTATTGCCGTCGCTGGATTGTACTTATTGAGCGTAGGTGAAAACTTTTCAGTGAATTTCGGTGATTTATTGCAGCTGATCGGGGCATTGTTCTGGGCGGCGCATTTATTGACTATTGATCACTACAGTAAAAAAGTACCACCGCTGTTATTGGCCTGTTTGCAGTTTGTGATCTGTGGTTTGTTCAGCACAGTGGTGGCTTACAGCATAGAAACACCAGAGTTGGCTAACGCTTTGCTGGCCTGGAAGTCGGTGTTGTATTCAGGTGTGGTGTCAGTAGGTATCGCCTATACCCTGCAGGTGATGGCGCAAAAACATGCTCACCCGGCTCATGCCGCCATTATCTTAAGCTTAGAAACTGTGTTTGCCGCTATAGGTGGCGTCTGGTTACTGGGAGAAGAACTGAGCAGCAGGGCGTTGATAGGTTGTGGTTTGATGTTGCTTGGCATGTTGGTGTCACAACTGCCACTGCGTTGGTTGCTGAGATCAAAGGCGTTTAGTTGATCAACTATGATGACCAGACAACAGCTGGAGCAGCACTATCAGAGCTTATGGCTGCAGTCTTTACAGAAGTTTGAACAGCAGCAGTTTGACACTGACCCTCTGTTAACAGCGACAAACGATAGCCGTTATGGTGTCACCTTGCTGGCGCGGCCTTCAGAGCAGGTGAAACAGCAAATCCAGCAGCATCTGGCAGAGCTGATGCTGCTGGAGAGTGCGCAGTATTATTACCCGGCTTCTGATTTACACTTAACCATATTGTCGCTGATTTCCTGTTATGCAGGCTTTACCTTATCGCAAATAGATACAGCGGCTTATGTGGAATTGGTTGAAGAGGTGCTGGCAGATGCTGCGCCATTTCGTCTGCATTTTCGTGGCATCACGGCATCGCCTTCTTGTGTGCTGGTGCAGGGCTTTTTTGATGGTCAAGAGTTAAATCAGTTAAGAGCCAAGCTGCGTTCTGCTTTTGGTTTATCGACTTTGCAGCATTCTATTGACCAGCGTTATGTCATCCAAACCGCACATATGACAGTGTTACGTTTCACCCAACAGCCAGCCAATCCTGCGCTGTTCCTGCAAAAACTCAAAGCTTTCACTTCTGTAGATTTTGGTTCTTGTGTGATTGACCAGTTGGAACTGGTCGGCAATGACTGGTATCAACGCCAACAAAAGACTGTACTGATCAAAAGCTTGCGACTAGGCTGATTTTATTCAGGTCAGAAACAGGGCTGTTGGCATTCTTATGTCGGATCTACTTCACGTGATTTTACTCACTTTGGCTGCAGGATTGGCAATGCCTCTGGGGGCTTTGCTGGCTAAGCTTGAGCATATTCAGTCCAACTGGCGGGAACAAGAATTCAGACATAGCGTCATGGCTTTTGGGGCTGGAGCTTTATTATCGGCCATAGCTCTGGTGTTGGTGCCGGAAGGTATCAAGGTACTGTCACCTTTGGCGGCCTGTAGCTGGTTTACAGGCGGAGCTGTGGCTTTTATGTTGCTGGATATTTGGTTGAGTAAAAATCAAACCTCAGCAAGTCAACTGATGGCCATGTTAGCCGATTTTTTACCTGAATCATTGGCCTTAGGCGCTGTGATTGCAAGCGGCGGCTCTCAGGCACTACTACTAGCTGCTTTAATTGCGCTACAAAATATTCCTGAAGGCTTTAATGCTTATCGTGAACTCAGACAAGTTTCGTCTTACACAGCCTGGGCTATAGTGGCTAGTTTTGCAGCTATGGCATGTTTTGGTCCGCTTGCTGGCTTGGTGGGGTACTTCTGGTTGGCCGAATCTCCGGCTATAGTGGCGATGATTATGTTGTTTGCCGCAGGAGGTATTTTGTATTCATTGTTTCAGGATATCGCGCCACAGGTCAGGTTAGAGCAACACTGGGCTCCTCCTATGGGAGCTATTGCAGGATTTGTCACCGGCATGTTGGGTTATATGTATCACTAATACTGCAGTTTAAACAGCAGTTCAGCTAAATCCGGTTGCCACCAGAAGTCTTTGGCTACTCTGCCATTACGCACTATCACCCCTTCGGCCAACAGCAATTGTTGTTGTGCTAAGGCTTGGGGTGTACCTGCAGCAAAAGCCAACTGACCGCCGGAGCGCATCACTCTGTACCAGGGCAGTTGCAGTTCATCCGGCGCTAACCCCAGAGTTTTCCCGACTAAGCGGGCACGGCCGGGTAAACCCGCTAAATCGGCGATCTGACCATAACTGGCAATTTTTCCGGTTGGAATTTGCAACACTGTTTGCCAGATCTTTTGTTGTTTAGAAGTTGTCTGTGGCGGCATGGCACATCTGTAATGGTTTTTCAGCAGACAATGCTACAATGCCGCCGCCTTTTTTGCCGGAGTTTTTTATGTTTACCACTATTGACGGTATTCGGCTACGAATCCCCACCGAAGAGCCGGTCGCCCCAGAGAGCAACGATTGTTGTGGCAGCGGCAGCTGTTGCCCTTGCGTTTGGGATTATTACCGGGCTCAGCGAAAAGCCTGGTTGGCCAGGGAAATAGCTGCCGAAACTGAGGTTAGCTCTGACTGAGGTGCTGTTTTGCAGGCCAATCTGTAGTTAAATACCATTGCAGCAGTAACAGCATAGACGCAATAAACCATAAGTCTTTGATCAAAAACTGGCCTGAAGATGTCAGCAATCCATTGGCTGAAAAAGCGCCTGGAAAACTCAGCAGGAAGCTTTGAGTGGTTAAAAACACCGCCAGACACATCAGCCAGCCAGGTAAAAACAATGGGCGATAGTGCAAGCCCAGGCCTAACAGCAGCAACGCCA
>NZ_JAIWOI010000009.1 GCF_020217005.1 Rheinheimera sp.
GCAGATCATAAATGCCGATAAGATTAGAGGTTGTTTGTACGTCAAACAGCAGATACAACCAGCTCATCAACGGCGAGCTTTGCACCAAGTCTGCTATACCTTCAGCTTCAATCTGAGTGAACTTCATACCGCCAATCCACAGCAATACTAAAGCGACAGGAGCATACTGCACCCAGCGCTTAAGCTTGCTATCGGGCTGCCAGAAGTACCAGGCCAAAGCCAATAAAGCGGCATATTTAATAATACCCTGACCTGAACCAATAGCGGGGAAACCACCTAAGCTTTCAATCCAGTGGATTGAACCAGTCAGTGACCATAAAGGCGGCAAAGCACAAAGCACTAATAACAGCGCCAGAGGTTTTTTCAGTACTTGATAACGCAAGGTCAACCAGGGCAGCACCGCAAGCAGGCTAAACAGAATGCCGCTTAATTGCCGCAGCAGCGGCAGATCGGCTTCTTTATTGAGTTGGTAAAAGCCAAGAATTTTCACCAGACCAGCATCCACTCCAGCAAAACCGGACAAAGCCAGCAAGGCAAAACTCAGGCTAATACAAGCAATTACAGCAACAGATAATAAAGGCACAGCTTTCTCTCCGATTAATGAACGCTAAGAAGACCTGTGCCTCAGCAAAATTCTTTCACCACGGCTAATAAGCTTTATTCACTACAGTGCGGCCTATTGGAGCCAGGCTTAAAGTCGCCAGTTTTAAGTGGGCTAAGCCAAACGGAATGCCGATGATGGTGATAAAACAGGCCACGGCATGGAACAAATGACCCAAGGCCAGCCAGAAGCCTGCGAAGACAAACCAAATCACATTGCCAACAAAACCCAATGGCCCTGTGCCAATATCGGAGATTCGGTTTAAGCGCTCGCGGTTGACATGTTCATTGCCAAAAGGCCAAAACGCCATTTCACCAATCACAAAGCAGGCGCGACCGAAAGGAATAAACACGATACTTAAAAAGCACAGCAAACCAATACACCACCAGGCCAGCCCCATTAAAAAGCCACCCATCACAAACCAGAAAATATTAAATATCAGTCGTAAAGCACCCATAGTCGTTCTCCTTTTTTCATCTATGGCAATAGGGTTACAAGAATAGGGCCAGTTTTAATTCATATAAAAATCAGTAGGATAATGAATGTTTCTCAAAGGCTATATTGTGAAATTCACCAATTAATAGTGAATTTCACTGCTGGTCTTGCTGAACAACTGGCAGGAAAAGCTTGCTGTGACATCGGGCAAAGGCTTTAATAGTGCGGTTTTAAGACTTTAAGACTTTAAGACTTTAAGACTAATACCCAAATTAATTGGAGTTGCAGCGCGGCGACAAGTGCACGAGACCCCAGGAGCATAGTTCACCTATGTGACTGAGGCGAGGGCAGGAAGTCAACAAAGCTGCAGCTTCAAGTAAGAAGGGGATAATAACTAAAGTATTTGCGGATCCCTATGACTACTACAACTCTTCCGGTGCAGCGACAGCTGTTTGGCCATCCTGTTGGCCTTTATGTCTGCTTTTTCACAGAAATGTGGGAACGTTTTGCTTTCTACGGCTTAAAAGCCCTGCTGTTTTTATACCTGACCAAACATCATTTATTTTCGGATGACGACGGTTATATTCTGCTTGGGACTTACGCTGGTTTAGCTTATGCCTTGCCGGTCGTAGGTGGTTTGCTGGCGGACAAATACCTGGGGATGCGCAAAGCAGTGACCTTTGGTGGTGCTTTAATGGCCTTGGGCATGCTGGGTATGGCCTATCGTGGTCACGCAGCTACCCATGAAATGGGCTTTGACCATTTAGCAGTACAAATTATGTATTTGTCGCTGGCATTGGTGGCTGTGGGCGTCGGCTTTTTAAAGCCGAATATTTCTACCATAGTAGGGCGTTTGTACGAAGATAACGACCCGCGCCGTGACTCAGCTTTTACCATTTTTTATATGGGCATCAATATGGGCGCCTTTATCTCCAGCTTGTTTGTCGGTTGGGTGGGTATTGAATATGGCTGGGAGTATGGTTTTGGCTCGGCTGGTATAGGCCTGATCTTAGGTTGGCTGGTGTTTGTCACCCAAACTAAACATTTACAAGGCCAGGCTGAACCAGGCCAGCCGGAACTTTTGGACGAAAAACGTTTTGGTATTCGCCGCGAAACGCTGATTTATCTGGGGGCTTTGCTTGGTGTTGTTGTAGTTCAGCAAATTTTGCAAACCCGCTTTGACTTTGGTGCTTTGGCAGCCATTTTAGGTTTAGCTGAAGGCACTGAAATTACGGCGACAGAAGTGGTGGCTATTCTGATGACCATAGCCCTGCTGATTTGGTGGTTTAAGTTTATTTTTGTTGAATGCAGCAAAGTCGAACGCGCCAATATGATAGTGCTGATGGTGCTGATTGGTATTTCCGCCGTGTTCTGGGGGTTATACGAACAAACTTACGGTACCTGGTTGGCATTTTCCGACCGCGTGATGAATAGCTACACTTTTAACCTGCTGGTCAGCGACTTTACCCCTAACGCTTCGCAGTTAACCTCTGTTGGCGCTTTGTTTATTTTTGCCCTGGCCATTCCTTTTGCCTGGCTCTGGCCTGTGCTGGATAAAAAAGGTTGGAACCCTTCTGCCCCAGCCAAGTTTGGTTTTGGTTTGCTGTTCGCAGGTCTGGCGCACTTTGTGTTGCAATACGCCGCACTGAACCCTGAAGCCAATGGTTTAGCAGGGTTCTGGTGGTTTATTCTGGCCTATCTGGTGCTGGAAATTGGTGAGATGGTGTTATCGCCTATAGGTTTATCTGCAGTCACTACCTTGTCGGTTGGCCGGGTGGTCAGTTTAATGATGGGCGTCTGGTTTTTAGCTTCTGCCTTTGGTGAAATGTTAGCAGGCCGTTTTGGTACCTTAGCTTCTATGCCGGCAGGCACAGACACGGGCACAGCTCTGGCTATTTATGCTGATGTATTCGCCATTCTGGGCTGGGTTGGTGTAGGTTGTGGTGTCTTTATGTTTGCTTTAACGCCACTGCTGAATAAGCAAATACGCCAGGCGCAAAACGACTGATTTATACCCGGTTTACCTGGAGCTGCAGCTTTGTTGGTTTCCCTGGTTTCGGTGCGTCCTTGCTGCCATTCCAACTCATTGGGGTAAAAATAGATAAAGGCCGGAGTTAGTTCCGGCTTTTTTATTCTGAAACTTTGACATTAAGGTGCTGAGTCGGCCTGAGCTGGCGTTGTTAACTGCGCTAACAAAGGCTCCAGGTTTTGCAGACAACGGGTCCAGCCTTCAGTATGTTTCGCCCGCACAGCTTCATCCGGGAACTGGCTATGGGTTAGGGTCAGCAAGGTTCTGTTCGGGGATAACTCTTTAAAATCCAGCGCCACCAGAGAGTTTTGCACCAGGTGTGAGCTCCAGCTAAAGGCGATATGAGAGTAGCGCTGAATAGCCTGATATTCACCATAATGGCGGTAGTCGCCATGTTGCAGATGCATCACCACTTCAAAAGCTCCACCCAGAGTAAAGCTAGCACTGACCGTACTGAGCGCCTTAGGTTGTTGCGAGGAAAAAAGCCAGCGCGCCATTAGTTCAGGTTTAGACCAGAGGTCAAATAGCTGTCTTTTACTGCAGGGCAGAATACGTTTAATTACTATGGGCTGAAGTCCAGATCGCATTCGTGTCCCCCGACTTTTTCAGATAAGAATCCAGTTCATCCAACCAGCCTGACCAGAGGCTGGTATTCATAGCAATATAGCTGGCCGAATACCTTCCGGTAGCAAAATTTACACAAGAATTGTGTTTTGTACCTGTATCACGGTCGAATTCTAAGGCTGAAGTTATGCCACTGTTTATTGTCTGGAATTCAGCTCGAATGAGTACTATCCCTCCTTTTTACTGCTTTTCTTTCTGCTGATCATCGGGTTGTTGATGTAAAACAGATCCCAGAGCCCGGCCCGCGGTACCAGCAGGAAAGGCCGGTGAGTCACAAACCCGCACTTTATAATTGTACCCAAGAGGTTGCGTTGGGTCTGGAGTGATCACCAGTACTTCGTAGTCGTTAATATGCACCAGATGTTCAGGTGGCGTGAGTTTGCAACTGGAGGCGCTAAGGCTTTCGATATGGTAATTAAAGGAGGCTACCAGTTTATTCAGCCACAGCATAGTGGGGAATTTGAAGCCGCTTTCGTCAATAAATATTTTAAATTCAGGGACTTTGGTTTGTGGGCCTTGTTGCTGCGCCATTTCTTTATTCTTTTTCTTTTCCTCCGCCTGTTGCTGCATCACCTGAGCGACCTGCTGTTTTTGTTCTTCATTGTCCCAGTCTAAAAACTGCTCCGGATGGCCGCTGAAATAACTGGCCAAAGTGAAAGTTAGAATGATAGTAACCACAGGCAGATAAATAATACGGGCCACTAAAGTCCAGACCGGGAATATTTCATCATCCAACAGATGTTTTGACCTGACACCCAAAGGGCGTAGCATTAACAGCAGCATCACTTTGAGTAAGTGCAGCATGGAATAAAACTGCAAAGTCAGCATGCTGCCTATTAAAGTCCAGGCCGGTGCCAGCAACAAAGCCGCTAAGTTTACACTGTAAGGCACCACGTTGGGCCTGATGCCTAATACGCCGTTGACAATAGATTCGGCATAGGCAAAAGAGAAATTCAGTACTATGGCGTAAAAGGTCAGAATACAGGCTTTACCCAGCAGACTATGCCACCAGATAGCAAATCGTTGCCACATTTCTTTGGCTGTAGCCATTAGCAGTAACAAAGCCGCGATTTTGGCCAGGAGGCTGTTATCCACCCCCAAAAGCAAAAATAGCAAAAAAAACACTGTTGCTAAAAAATAACACCACTGGGCAAAGTGCAGCTGCGCTAAACGGGGAAAACGCTCATTCCATGCTTGCATAAGTTTTTGTCCATCTTTTTGTTTTTATACCGCTATTGTTAGCATGAGGCTGCTTTTTGCTCAATCTGTCAAAGAAAAGAATCTTAGCTGCGGTTAACCTTAAATTTCCCGCACTGAACTAATCAAGGTTGCACCACAGCGCTTTACATGGATAATTTGCGCCAAACTTTTGCATTATAAAAACGACAACCAAGGGATCCTATGAAATCTGTCTACCTGCTTAGCACGCTGGCGCTTAGCCTCAGCTTCGCCACTATGGCCGACGAAGGCCAATGGCAGCCGCATCAACTGGCTGAATTACAACATGAATTAACAGCCAAAGGCATTGAAATACCAGGCAAACAACTGGCTGACTTAAGTCAGTACCCGATGAATGCCATTGTAAGCCTTGGCTATTGCTCCGCTTCTTTTGTTTCGCCCAAAGGCCTGGTGGTGACCAACCATCACTGCGCATACAACGCGATACAGAATAATTCCACCAAAGACAACAACCTGATTGATAAAGGTTTTTTAGCCAAAACTATGGCGGAAGAACTGCCAGCAGGGCCGCAGGAACGTTTGTATATCACCGAAGCTGTGACTGACGTAACAGCACAAATTACTGGCACTTTGGCTGCAGATTTATCCGGCAAGGCGCGTTATGAAGCCATAGAGGCCAACCGCAAGGCGCTGATTAAAGACTGTGAAAGCGATCCGAATTACCGCTGCTCTGTGGTCAGTTTTCACCACGGTATGGAATACTTCCAAATTAAACAGCTAATGCTGCAGGACGTGCGTTTGGTCTATGCACCGTCAGAATCAGTCGGCAATTATGGCGGCGATATCGATAACTTCGAATACCCGCGCCACACAGGGGATTACACCTTTATCCGGGGTTATGTCGGCAAAGACGGCAAACCAGCACCTTATTCAGTAGATAACGTGCCTTACAGCAGCAAAAACTTTTTAAAAGTAAATGCCAGTGGTGTACGCCAGGGCGATGGCATTTTATTGGCAGGTTACCCGGGCCAAACCAGCCGCTATCGTTTAGCCGATGAAATTGCTTTTGCTGCCGACTGGCAATATCCGGCTCAGGTAAAAACTTATCAGCAAATGATCAACACCATCGACCGCTTAGGCGCGGCTGACGCCGATTTAAAAGTGAAATACGCCTCTACCGTCAAAGGCCACAATAACCGCATGAAAAAACTGCAGGGCTTATTGGACGGCTTTAAAGTCACAGATATTCACGCCATTAAAGCGCAGCAGGAACAAGCTTTGCTGGACTGGATTAAGGCCGATGAAGCCCGCAAACCTTATCAACAAAGTATTGAAGCATTAAAACAAGTGATAGACGCTGAACAGGCCTTTACCCAGCAAACTTATTACTTTGAAGCCGCCAAACGCAGCGATTTATTACAAGCCGCTATTCTGTTGTACCGCTTAGCGCAGGAAAACCAAAAGCCGGACGCAGAGCGCGAAATGGGCTTCCAGCAACGTGACTTAAAAATGATTGAAGGCCGCCTGGCCCGGATGGAAAAAAGCTTCCATCCGACTATGGATATCGCCATTTGGTCAGAACAGCTCGCCGAGTATTTAGCTCAGCCTGATTCGGTGCGCGTTGCAGAATTAGACGCAGCTTTAGGTGTCACCGCTGGCATGACGCAAGCACAGGTTGCTGAAAAAATTACTGCGCTTTACCCACAAAGCAGCTTAACCAGCACCCAAGGCCGCACCGCCTGGTTGGGTAAAACACCAGCTGATTTTGCGCAAAGTTCAGATCCATTTATTCGCATCGCTGTGGCTATTTCTGATAAGAATCTGACGTTAGAAGCTCAGGATAAAGAATTAAAAGGCCAGTTGTCGCAAGTACGCCCAGCTTATATGCAAGCCATTATTGCGTACAACAAAGCGCAGGGAAAACCAGTGTACCCAGACGCCAACAGCACCTTACGTATCACTTATGGTTCAGTGGATGGTTATCCGGCCAAAGACGGTGTCTATAAAACGCCTTTTACTTCAGTCAAAGGTTTAATCGCCAAACGCCAGGCTGATTACCCATTTAATGCGCCACAAAAGCTGGTGGATGCCTACCTGGCCGGTAAAACTGAAGGTTATTTTTATGCCGATTTAGCAGTACAACGCAAAGAGCCATGGTTCTGCGCTATTTTTAACTGCCCAAAAAACGACGTGAAAGCCTTTAACTCAGTGCCGGTTAACTTCTTATCCAGCGCCGACACTACGGGCGGTAACTCGGGCTCAGCGGTAATGAACGGCAAAGGTGAATTGGTCGGCTTAAATTTCGATTCGACTTATGAATCAATCACCAAAGACTGGTACTTCAACCCGGAAATCACCCGCGCTATCCATGTCGATATCCGCTACGTGTTATGGATGATGCAATACGTTGATAACGCTGATAATTTATTGGCGGAGATGGAAATAGTCCGCTAATTTCTCGCAGATCCTGGGTCAGATCCATATTTACGAAGTAAATTGGCTCTGACCCCAGTTTCACGAACCTGCTAATCAGAGTCTTTTTTACCTGATATTCAATTCGTAGGAGTAGGGGAGAGCTTTGCGCCTTCCCTTCTTAAATTACATAAGGATCTTCATAGGTCTTGTACCCGCCCGTCTATGGATACTGAATTGCCCGTTGATGGGGCGGGACAAGCCACGTCCCCTGCAATACTCCCGTCTATCGTTCAGTCAGAAACTCTCCAAACCTTCACCCGTTCAGCAATAAAGACAACGGACTTTTCACCGCATTACCACCACGGTTTAAAACGTGGGTATAGATTTGCGTGGTTTTCACATCGCTATGGCCGAGTTGCTCTTGTACTGTTCGGATATCAACACCTGCTTCTAATAGGTGAGTTGCAAAACTATGACGTAATGTGTGTAAGATAATCTTACAACTGTTACATGCTGATATCGACTATATTTACACGTATTCGATTCAGTAAATCAAGGATGCCTGAATTGCAGCTGATTTATACCGACGATAACTTTGTTGTCTCTGGCTTGGCATATCCACATGTTCCCATACTCCTTGATGGCGATTTCGAGATCGTTAAACCTTTCTTTCAGTTCATAGTTTACCTTACCGTACAAGATGGTCGTATACAGAGTAATAGGACGGTGAAGAACTATGCCAATGCTTTATATGATTACTTTTCTTTTTTAGACGCAAATCAGCTTTTATGGGATGACCCTTATTTAAATAAGGAGAACAGTTTTACTATCAGCGTTCTGGCCTTATATAGGAACTGGTCAAAAAGTCTCTTGAATGACAAAGGGCATAGAATTGTTTCTGATTCTTCAATAAATATGCGTTTGTCTGTTTTGAAAAGATTCTATGAGTACTGTTACAAAACCAGTCTAATTAATTTCGAACCTTGGGAAGTTTTGTTCAAATTAAAGCCTGAGCGCATGCCTGGTTTTCTTCGCCATACACATGGTCAGAAGGTTATAAAATCGAATGATTTAATGATTAAGACCTTCAAAAGGCTACCGCAACTCCTTTCTTTGGATCAGTGCAGAGAATTAATTGGGGCAATTGATAATCTGACAATGAGACTCATCACCAAGCTAATATTATCCACTGGTATTCGAAAGGATGAAGTCATAAGTTTTTCTCGAAAATATATTTTCGAGCCCGATATGCAAAAGCCTAATATCCGTATTCCTATCAGCCTGGAGCCCACCAGCAATGGTCAACGCACTAAAGGTAGCAAGCCAAGAACCGTTTATCTATCAGCGCCTTTAATGAAAGAACTATGGGATTATTTACATTTCGGTGAAGGTGTTATTCGGACGAAACGTCATAAAAAACTGCATGGCAAGGAGCCCCATAACTTGTTCCTGAATAGATTTGGTGAGCCTTTCAGTGAGGCTGCCTTAAACAACTTTTACCGCACTCTCTATGTTGGTGAAGATAAGCGCTTAAGCTTTAGAGTAAACCCTCATATGCTTCGACATACCTATGCAACAATTGAGTTGTATGCCGAAAGCACCCGGACGAATACGACAAAAGCATTAGCTTGGGTAAAATCTCGACTTGGACATTCATCGATTTCCACAACAGCTATTTATCTGCATTGTATAGAGACTCTGCATGACCAGGAGTTGTCTAGCTATCAAGCGGAAATAGATGCGATGGAGTAGCCATGGGAAAAAAGAAAAATTACAAGCTGTCGCAATCTAACTTACTCGAATTTAAAGGGCGCGAGAGTGATATTGGTTCTGGTAATCTTGTTTTTGAAACAGACAGAGGGTGTATAGATTTTAGTCGATGGAATTATATCGACAGGCCTGTTCAATCGAAAGTAAAGACAGCGGTTTTTGCAGGTCGAGAGGCGCTTGTGTGTGATTTGTACAATGCTGTGGTTCAGTTAAGTCATGAACTTACTGAAAGCACCATTCGCAACCTTGCATCAGCAGGTTGTATCAATTTATTTGAGTTTCTTGATGCCAAATATAAGCAAGGCGTTGAGATTAACCGCATAGAACAGTTTGATAGCAGACTTATTGAAAATATCATTTCTTGGTTGAAATACAGGCCTGCCAAAAGGGGGGATGGCACGCTCTCAGCTGGAGGTGCCAGGCACCACTATTTTTCCATAAAGTCCGTCTTATTTTACTTTGTCCGAACCGGTCGTATATCAAAAGACATTTTTCCTTATGCTCCTTTTGTTAATGTAAATCGCTCACTGGAAGTAACTGATATTTACTCAAAATCTGAGTTCGAAAAAATAATGAGGTTTTTATGGGGGGAAATAGCATTAATTCGTAAGGGCGAATATCAGGGGAAAGATAGTCATAAATTGATTGTATATGCCCTGGTTATTGCGGCTAAAACAGGTCGAAATACATCATCAATTCTAAGCATGCAAACTGACTGCGTTCAGAGTCATCCACTATCGCCTGATACTCATGTGTTACTTACTACATACAAAAATAGAGGCATGAACACCTCTGTTCAAGCAATGAGAAGTAGCGTTGTACTCGAAAATATGTGCTCTGCGCACAAAGATGTTGGCCAGCTAATAACTGAAGTTTTAGAAATCACATCGTCGTTAAGAAATGAAAGTAATTTAAATGATTTATTTATATATGAACACAAGGGGCGA
>NZ_JAIWOI010000363.1 GCF_020217005.1 Rheinheimera sp.
CAGGGATTCGAACCCCAGAATGGCGGGATCAAAACCCGCTGCCTTACCGCTTGGCTATACCCCTGCAGAAACTGCAGAATTCTTACTTGCTTGGTGCGGAAGAAGAGACTCGAACTCTTACGCCTCGCGGCGCTGGAACCTAAATCCAGTGCGTCTACCAATTTCGCCACTTCCGCTAACACTGAACGAACAAATTAAGTGGTGGCTACAGCGGGAATCGAACCTGCGACCCCAGCATTATGAGTGCTGTGCTCTAACCAGCTGAGCTATGTAGCCACTATGTCTTAGTTGTCCTAAGCAAGTGGCGCGTATTATGCTCATCAGGCTTTTTTGCGTCAACCGTTTTTTTACCACATCTTTGTCTATTCGGTTTGTTTGCTGGTTTTCTATGCAAGTTGATGCCAACACAGTCAGTTTTTTCGCTTTTTCCGCTGCTCGTTTGGGATTATACGACTGATGGGGTAGTATCGGTTTGTACTTAATAACTAAAAAATAAGCTGCTTTTGTAAAGAGCAAGCCAGAGGAAAACCCATGTCCACAGAGGTAAAACAGGCCCGTTGGCCGCGACAAATCCCCTACATTATTGCCAGTGAAGCCTGTGAGCGCTTCAGCTTCTACGGTATGCGCAATATTTTAACGCCATTTTTAATGACGGCTTTGCTGTTGGCTGTGCCAGAGCACCTGCGAGCAGGCGAAGCCAAAGACGTATTTCACTCTTTTGTCATAGGCGTCTATTTTTTTCCTTTATTAGGAGGCTGGTTAGCCGACCGTTATCTGGGTAAATACAACACTATTTTATGGCTGAGCATAGTGTATGTGATTGGGCATTTGTTTTTGGCCTTGTTTGAAACCAGCAAAGAGGGCTTTTATACCGGCTTGTTTCTGATAGCGTTGGGGTCGGGGGGGATTAAACCTCTGGTGTCGGCTTTTATGGGCGATCAGTTTGACCAGAGCAATAAAAAGCTTGCGCAAAAAGCTTTTGATATCTTTTACTTCACTATTAACTTCGGCTCCTTTTTCGCATCTTTATTAATGCCGCTGACGTTAAAACACTTTGGTGCTGCCGTGGCTTTTGGTATACCAGGCCTGCTGATGGCATTAGCTACCTTGTTTTTTTGGTTAGGCCGCAGTCGTTATGTGCATGTAGTACCTGAACCTAAAGACCCGCATAGCTTTTTAAAAGTAGTGAAAACAGCTTTATTGGCGAAAGAGCAAGGCAAAGCCAATAGCGGTTTGTATCTGGCGTTGGTTGGTGTAGCGTTGGCGATGTTTAGCTTAAGTCAGACACCGGTGTTGGGTTTTGTGGCTGCCTTTTGTTTAGCTTTAGTGCTGCTGATGGGCTTTGGTGGAGCTGGGGCTGCTATTCAGTTAGAAAGAGCCAGAGGTGTGCACCCTGATATAGCGGTAGACGGTGTGCGTTCAGTACTGCGTATTTTGATCCTGTTTGCTTTAGTGACCCCGTTTTGGTCTTTATTTGACCAAAAGGCTTCCACCTGGATTTTACAAGCCAATGACATGAGCAAACCGCACTGGTTTGAACCCGCCATGATGCAGGCGTTAAACCCGTTGTTGGTGATGCTGCTGATCCCTTTTAACCATATAGTCTTGTATCCGCTGTTAGAACGCTGTGGTGTGCGTATAACTCCATTACGCCGTATGGGCGCTGGTATTGCCTTTGCCGGTTTAAGCTGGATTGTGATCGGTTCAGTACAATTGGCGATGGACGGCGGCACTGTAATGTCTATTGTCTGGCAGGTCTTGCCTTATGCTTTGCTGACTTTTGGTGAAGTATTGGTATCGGCCACAGGCTTAGAGTTTGCTTACAGTCAGGCTCCAGCAGCGATGAAAGGCACCATTACCAGCTTCTGGCAGTTGTCGGTCACAGTAGGTAACTTATGGGTGCTGCTGGCGAATAACAGCATTCGCAGCGAAACAGTGTTGTCACATGTAGCCTCAACCGGCTTGTCGCAAACCGCCTTCTTGATGTTCTTTTTTGCTGGTTTTGCCTTACTGGCTGCTGCTGTGTTTGCCTTGTATGCCCGCAGCTATACGATGTTGGATAACTATAGACCCGTGAAATAGTGCTGCTTAGCCTTTAACATTCCTGTCAAAGGCTAAGCAGCTAATCCAGTTGATAAATAAACTCTTCAATCTCTGCTTGCCGTGCTTTTGCAAATCCTCTGTCCGTACCTACTTTACGAAAACCACATTTTTCCAATACCCGTTGTGAACCTGAATTATCAAAGGCGACATAGGCATAAACAGGTCGGGTAGTTTCGTGCTGCAGCAGTTGTGTCAGTGCTTTGGTGGCTATGCCTTGTCCCCAGAATTCTTTATCAATCCAATAAGTGATGCCAGCATCTCCTGCCATCACAAATTTCGCCACACTGCCCACAATCTGTTGCTCAATTCTGATAGTCCACATGCTGATAGTGGGGTCAGCTAAGTGGTTGGCATACTTCTCAAAATAAAGGCGGAAGTCAGTGCCACTTTCGGAAGTAAAAGCCGCCATCTGGTTTGCATCCTGATCCAGCTGAATTTGATAAAGACAGGGCAGATCGTCAGGTGTTGTTTTGCTCAGGCGGATGGGCATCTATGTTCCGGGATTTGAGTTGTATTCAGTGGACTGATCATAGAAGGATTAAGGCGGAACGCACCAGACTCAATCATGGTTCTGCTGCGTTCCGATCAATAAGTCCTAACGTCGTAGGCGACGCCAGCCCAGCATCATCAATAGCAAGAACCAGCTGCCGAAACCAGCAGCACCGCCGCCTCCACCACTATTGTCCTCGACCGGCGCCGGCAAAGCAGAGCGGGTTGGATCCAGTGGGTAGGCATCTGCACTGTCTGGCACGCCGTCATTATCGTCATCCGGGTCGGCATTATTGCCAATACCATCTTTGTCTGTATCCACGGATTCCTTTGGATCCAGCGAAAACGCATCAGCTGTATCGGCCACTCCGTCATTGTCATCGTCAGGATCGGAATTATTGCCTATGCCGTCTTTGTCTGTATCGACTGACTCAGTCGGGTCAAGAGGAAAGGCGTCATTCAGATCGGGCACGCCGTCGTTGTCGTCGTCCGTATCTGCGTTATTGCCTGTACCGTCTTTGTCTGTGTCAACCGACTCAGTCGGGTCAAGAGGAAAGGCATCATTCAAATCAGGCACGCCGTCGTTATCATCGTCTGGATCGGCGTTGTTACCTATGCCGTCTTTATCGCTGTCCACTGATTCGTTGGCATCATAAGGCAGTGCATCTGCTTTATCTTCGATGCCGTCATTGTCATTATCGCTATCCAGCGGGTTAGGGGTGCCGTCACTGTCGACGTCATTGTCGCCGCCAGCATTGGCTCCGATGGTGATCACCCCAGGCAGGATTTGCTGCATCTGATTGCCGTTTGCCTGAACAGCGGTCAGCCGGAGATCAAGTTGTTTTGTCTCTGCAGTTAAAGGCAGTTTTAACTTGTGTTGTCCGTCCTGCTCAGACTGATAAATCCGTCGCCAGTCATAGTCATCAGTTCTGATATCAAGCTCAAGGGCAACCAGAGGTGATGTTTCATCTGTGGTGATGGCCAGGCGCAGTTCATGATCAATACGGCTAACCACATCAGACTGCTGATTTTGATTAAATAACTGCATAGAGCTTAGTACAGGGTACTGCCCGTCAGCTTCAGACTGATAAGTCACAGTTAAGCCCGCGGATGAAGGGTTTTTTGGTGATTCCGGAACGTGAAGCTTCAGACTTTGACAATTAGCCGATGACCAATAGTGTGGGCCATAGTGGTACTCCCACAGAGTTTCTATATAGGTGGTATTGCCACATGTCAGCTCTGACTGTGTCTGCTCTGTGAAGGCTGCGTAGTTTAAATATTGATCCACCCATATTTTGGGTTGGTGAGGGATGTGCACCTGCAGTGGGGCTTCCCAAAAAGCAAAGTTACTTTGTTTATTCTGAGATGACATGGTAAGCCGTGAATACTTCAGCCCCGATGTGATAGGGATTTGGCTGAGCCCGGTATCCAAAGCCGGAATTAACTGCCCCTGTTCATCTGTAGCTGGATGTAATTTGACCACATGGCCTTGTTCAGAAATTGAAAAAGGACCAGTGCTCAGCACTCTTGCAGGTATAAAGCCCTCAATTGACATGGTCTTTAGCATTGGGGCTGTGAAGATATGACGTGTTTCACCCTGAAACAGGTAGCTGACTTTGTCTCCGGTTTTCACTGCTTCATTCCAGATTACAATAATGCCTGAACCACTGCCCAAATATTGCGGGCTGGCCAGTTCCTCCGGTAGGGTAATGTGAACCTGATCTTTGGTGGTGAAATCTGTTTGCTGTGTCTGATCACCTTGTCCTAAGGGCCCGTGCCAGGCGGTTTCATAAATTTCAGGGGACGCAGACTGTAAATTAGGCAAGTTCAGCGCCGCAAAAAAGCGCCAGTCGTCGGCCGGAAAACCACCCGTCATAAATTGTTGTGCCGGGGTAATACATTCAGGGCAAAAACTAAGAGTAAAAGTTGGCTCAATGATCTGTTGGCTGCCGCGATACAATGAAAAGGCTTCTGTTGATACAGATTGGCGGGAGAAATCAATAGCCTGGCCCGACAGTGTGGGTGGACTAAGCTTGTGATACTCGTTAAGTTCTGCTGTGTCGAGGCTGATTTTTTGATCCTGCTGAGCCAGTGGCTGCAGTGTTTTGAGCAGGTATCCGGAAATGATTGAGTACCTGCCTTCATTACCCCTTGGATCCGGTAAACGTGCATCTGCTATCAGGTAAGCTGGCGCCTCGCTGACATAACGTAACTTTTGCGTACCCGCTGTGCCAGACAAACCAAAAGCTGTAGTTTGTTGCCAATTCTTGTCGAATGCCCGGACGAAATGAAAGTGGCCTGAGTTTTCGACCGCCAGTTCATTGTACTTTTCAAAAAGGACAGGGAGTCTGAGTTGTTGATCTGTTAATGACAGTTCAATGGCAAAACTATGTACACCGGCACTGTTGACTGACAAAGGGATATCGGCCGTAGTGCTGCTAAAACTGAACGTGACTTTTTGCTGTTGTCCGGGCAGAAGCCTAAAGCTGGTTTGATCCAGACTCACTGCCATATAAGACGGCACATCGCTGGTGCTTAGTTTTATATCCAGGGGAGCAGAGGTTGGATTATGAACAATAAACTGACGGTTGCCTGTGAAGCTTGAGGTTTCAGCAGCAACACGCCCCAACAAAAATGCCTGAGTATCCAGATAGACACTTTGTTTTAAAGCATTCAGCACGTTCAGACGGCCAGCCCCTGTTTCCGCTGCATTGGCGCTGATCTTGTCGGCAGAATGCACCAGCTTGTGTTTAATTTGTGCCGGCGTCAGATTAGGGTCTGCCTGCAATAATAGGGCAGCAGCTCCGGCAACGTGAGGCGCGGCCATGCTGGTTCCTGTTTTGCTTTGGTAGCCGCCACCTGGTGTGGCCGCCATAATATCTGTGCCTGGCGCTGATAAATCTGGTTTCAGAAACGCAGCGTCCTGCAAAGGGCCGCGGCTGCTTGACGCATCTATTTGATCGTTTGCATTCGCATTGCTGACAGTGATGGCATCTTTTGCTGCGCCGGGAGAGCCGATTGACAGGTAGTCATAGTTATTACCTGCCGCTACGACTACAACAGCACCGCTTTGCACTGCTGCATTTACCGCCTGACTTAAAGGCGAGTGTTCATTACCGGGGCCACCCAGACTCAGGTTAATCACATCGGCACCGTCGTCAGTCGCCGGATCGCCGTCAGGGTCCAACGCAAAATCCAGCCCGGCCAGAATAGAGCTGTCGGTACCAAAACCGTCATCGCCTAATACCTTTACCGCAATCAGGCTGGCATCCGGTGCAACGCCATTGCCGTTGTTATCTTTACCCAGCGCAGTAGCGGCAACATGAGTACCGTGAGAGTGAATGTCAGTGACATCGTCATTGTTGGCAATGGTGTTACGGGCCGCCACTACTTTACAGCCGGCACCAATGCAACCCCCCAGCGCCGGGTGGGTATAGTCGACACCTGTGTCTAATACTGCAATCCGTATGCCCTGGCCGGTGATTTGACGAGCGTTGTTGTCTTGAAGCGCCCATACTTCTGGTGCTTTTACTTTGGGTACACTGTGCTGCAAAGTAACGCTATAACTTTGTTCAGGGAAAACCGCCAGCACACCGCTTATTGCTTTGAGCTGCTGCGGTTCTACATCACCTGAAACCACCAGGCTATTGGTCAGCAGGCTGAAGTGTTGCTCAACCTGCATTTTACCTGCTTGCGACAGCTGACGGATCACCTGCTGCTGAGCTTCTTCTATCTTGCCGGACAGTTGCTGCACAACAGAACTGTTGTTTTTTAAAGCCTGTATTTGTTGCTGAAGTGATATTGCCTGTGCCTGACCGGATGGGCCTTGTTTCGAAGCTGAGCGTTTTAATTCAGACTGTGCCAGTTGCGTTAACGCAGGGTACAAAGCCGGTTGCTTTAACATCACAATCCAGCGTTGTGTTGGTGGCTGGTAGTGAAGAATGCCTTGCTCTGACTTTTCAGTCAGGCTGTAAGTGCCAGCTTGCAACTGAGCAGCGCGAACTGCAAGCTCTGGTGTGACAGCAACAGCCTGGTGGCTTAACGCCAGCAATAGCCACGGCAGTGTGCGGGAAATATGTCCAGACATAACCATCCTTGATAGTGATTGATAAATCCATTTCCTTAATCCACCGAACAAGACTGAACAATATAAAGTCCGACAGTGGCACAAACTGGGAGTATAAGGTTGTACGATGAGAACTAAGAGGTTCTAAGCTACTGCATTCCGAAACATTTTTAAAGCAGCGTTGAATAAATAACAGACAAAATACGACGGAAAATTTAGAGTAAAAACAGCCAGCTAAAAAAGCGTAAATTCAGATTTCCGGCTTAGGGGTTGGTGCAATACTTGAGCTGGTTTTCGGGGTCGTTTTCGTTGTTGGTATTGTAACTTTGCCTTGCGTTTATACTTCTGTTATATTTTCGACGTTTTTTACAGCATGAAGGAGAGTTTGATGATTGTAATAATTACCCACCCGGTAAAGGCGACAGCGTAGCTTAAACTGTTACTTTTTTTGCTTTAACCAGCCTTTGCCCGGTGTTTATCGACCGGGATCTCTGAAAGCCAACTTATACGGTTTTTATAAGCCGTTTTCCCAGAGTTCCTAACCATTTTTTTACTGTGCGTGCAGTGTATTGCTGTGCGTAAAAGGAAATGAGATGAACTTACCTCCAACATTACAGCAACTGGGCTGGCAAGCATTTTTTCAGCAACAACTTAATTTGCAGGAATTTGAGCACTGCGTTATTGCCCGCGTAATTGCACAACATCGTTCCGGCTATGAGCTGGCGACAGCGCTGGGTCTGCGTAGCATAGCTATTAATTCTGCACTGCCTCAAATGATCATTGGTGATTGGCTGCTGCTGGATGAACATGGCCGCTTTGTGCGCTTATTGTCACGAAAATCGCTGTTTAAACGCAAAGCTGCAGGCAGCCAACTGGCTGAGCAGTTAATTGCAGCCAATGTCGATACACTGCTGATTGTCTGCTCGCTAAACCACGATTTTAATTTAAGCCGGATAGAACGTTACCTTGCGTTGGCGCATGACAGTGGAGCCGAGCCTTTGGTGGTGCTAACCAAAAAAGACCTTTGCCCTGATGCCGAAAGGCTGCAGAAACAGGTGCAGCAGTTAGACCCTTTGTTGTTGGTCGAAGCAGTTAATGCACTGGAGAGCGATAGCTGTAACGCACTTCGTCACTTGTACAGAGCTGGTAGCACCCTGGCTGTTGTAGGCTCGTCCGGTGTTGGCAAGTCTAGTTTGGTCAATACACTAACAGGTAGTGCCGGGCAGAAAACGGCCACTATCCGCCATGATGACAGCAAAGGACGGCACACTACCACGGCGCGATCTATGCATTTTACCGGTGAAGGCGCAGTGTTGATTGATACACCGGGTATGCGTGAGTTGCAACTGACAGAGTGTGACGATGGTATCCGTCGTACCTTTTCTGACATTGACGCACTAATGACAGAGTGTCGTTTTAGTGATTGCCAGCACAAAACTGAACCGGGATGCGCTGTTAGGCAGGCAATTGATGAGGGGACACTTGATACAAGACGGTTAGCTAACTTTCAGAAACTTAATGCTGAACAAGCCAGAAATAATGCATCGTTGCAGGAGCGGCGAGCCCGGGAACGACAATTTAGCAAAATGGTGAAGTCAGTGGTTTCTGCCAAGGCGAGGAGAACATAAGTAACCTTGATAAAGCCGCAAATAAGCTGCGTTATCACTAGTTGAGTAAGCAACACATGGATTGTATTTGGTGTTTTAGAGCAAATACAATCCAACAAAAAACCGGACTAAAAAGTCCGGTTTTCAAAGCTAACGTAAAACCTTAGCGTTAAACGTTAAACAAGAAATGCATGACGTCGCCGTCTTTACAGACGTAGGTTTTACCTTCCACGCGCAGTTTGCCTGCTTCTTTGGCGCCGGCTTCACCGTTACAGGCGATAAAGTCGTCGAATGACACCACTTGAGCACGGATAAAACCTTTTTCAAAGTCGGTGTGGATCACACCAGCTGCTTGTGGGGCTGTGGCGCCAACCGGAATAGTCCAGGCGCGTACTTCTTTAACACCAGCAGTGAAATAAGTGTGCAGGTTCAGCAGTGAATAACCACCACGGATCACGCGGTTTAAACCTGGTTCAGTTAAGCCCATAGACTCTAAGAATTCAGCTTTTTCGTCGTCTTCCAGCTCAGATATTTCTGATTCAATAGCAGCACAAACTGGTACTACGATAGCGCCTTCTTTAGCGGCAATTTCACGCACCACGTCTAAGTGTGGGTTGTTTTCAAAACCATCTTCCAGCACGTTGGCAATGTACATGGTCGGTTTGATGGTCAGGAAGTTCATGTAGGACACCAGCGCTTTATCTTCTGGTGATAAGTCCAGCTGGCGTAAAGTTAAGCCTTGCTCTAAATGCGCTTTTACTTTTTCCAGCACTTCCATTTCAGCTTTGGCGTCTTTATCACCGGCTTTGGCTTTTTTACTGACGCGGAAAATGGCTTTTTCAGCACTGTCCATATCAGCCAGTACCAGTTCCATATTGATGGTATCAATGTCATCTGCCGGGTCTACTTTATTGGCAACGTGGATCACGTTGTCGTCTTCAAAGCAACGTACCACGTGGCCGATGGCGTCTGTTTCGCGAATGTTGGCCAGGAATTTATTACCTAAACCTTCACCTTTGGATGCGCCTTTGACCAGACCTGCGATATCGACAAACTCCATGGTCGTTGGCAGAATGCGTTGCGGGTTTACAATAGCGGCCAGTTGGTTCAGACGTGGGTCCGGCACTGGCACCACACCTGTATTTGGCTCGATAGTACAAAACGGGAAGTTAGCCGCTTCAATACCAGCTTTTGTCAGTGCGTTGAACAGAGTGGATTTACCTACGTTTGGTAAACCAACGATGCCACATTTAAAACCCATGGGTGTTTCCTTTGTGCTGTAGACGGCAAAGCCGTACTGTTTGCGAACCGGACGCGCTTAAACTTTGTTTAAGCCGCGCTAAAACTATGTAACCTGTGCTGCGCTTTAATTAAGCCATCGCTTAACCAGAGCTCAAAACAACGCATCGATTCATCCAGAGCTTCGTCGATCAGCTTCTGTTCGGCTTGCGGTGCTTTGCCCAGCACATAACCTGTGACTAAATCTTTGTGGCCAGGATGGCCAATACCCAGTCGCAGGCGATAAAAATTGGCATTATTGCCCAGTTTACTGGTGATGTCTTTTAAACCATTGTGACCGGCATGGCCGCCACCCAGTTTAAATTTTGCTACGCCGGGCGCTATCGCCATTTCGTCGTGAGCCACCAGAATGTTTTCGGGTAAAAGTTTATAGAACTGCGCCATAGCTGCAACGGCTTTGCCACTTAAATTCATGTACGTAGTGGGAACCAGCAAT
>NZ_JAIWOI010000364.1 GCF_020217005.1 Rheinheimera sp.
TTATATTCCTGACCCTGGGTGACAAATTTACCAGTCAGGCCAAAAAATTTACTGTCAGGACGAAGAGATACGTTATAGCGGCGGGCAAGTTGTTCTACAAACCATTGACCTGCGTTGTGGCGGGTCTGGCTGTATTCTGGGCCTGGATTACCCAGGCCCACAATTAACTGAATTGCTTCAGTCATTACTCAGCTGTGTCTTCGTCTGCTTTGCCAGCAGGCTTGTTCACAGTAACAACGGCTTGGTCATGACCAGCGCCTTTGGCTAACTCAGTGATAGTTACGCCAGCAGGAACTTTCAGGTCTGACAGGTGCAGTGTTACACCTACTTCAACGTTGGCTAAGTCCACTTCAATGAATTCTGGCAAGTTCTGTGGTAACACAGTGATAGCCAGTTCGTTGATGTGGTGAGCAACTACGCCACCTTTTTTCACAGCAGCAGCTTCGTTGATGAAGTGTACTGGAACTACAGTGTGTAACTCGTGGCCAGCTTCTACGCGTTGGAAGTCAACGTGCATAACTTTTGGCTTGAACGGGTGACGTTGCATAGCTTTAACGATAGCTTTTACTTCTTCACCGCCAACAACGATAGTCAGAATGTGAGTGTAAAAACCTTCGTTAGCCTGAGCTTGTAACAATTTAGAGTGATCTAAAGTGATAGACAGAGCTTCTTTGTGACCACCGTAAATGATAGCTGGTACTTTGTCTGCGTGACGTAGGCGGCGGCTCGCACCTTTCCCTAAATCAGCACGGACTTCTGCATTTAACGTGTAAATGGCGTTTGACATGGTATTCTCCAAAAATTAATAGACCCTGAGTTCCGCGACCTGACCCCAGGAAGAAGCCTTTTTACCCGGCGAAGTGAAATTCTGCCGACGCAAAAAAGCGCGCTATGGTATCACTGCAGCCTTAAGGCTGCAAATGAAAGCTACAAAAAGAAAAGGCACCGAACGGTGCCTTTTTCAAATCTTCAGTCTGAAATTAGTCAAACATGGAAGAGATAGATTCTTCGTTGCTGATACGACGGATACATTCGGCCAGCATATCACTTAAGGTTAGCTGTTTTACTTTGCTGACTGCGCGCATTTCTGCACTTAATGGAATAGTGTCGGTGATGATCAGCTCATCAATCACTGAGTTTCTGATGTTCTCAGCGGCAGTGCCAGAGAAAATCGGGTGAGTGGCGTAAGCAAAAACCCGTTTGGCGCCTTGTTCTTTTAAGGCTTCAGCGGCTTTGCATAAAGTACCACCTGTATCAATCATGTCATCGACAATAATACAGTCACGATCTTTCACATCACCAATGATATGCATCACCTGAGACACGTTGGCCTTAGGACGACGCTTGTCGATAATGGCTAAGTCGGCGTCATTCAGCAGTTTGGCGATAGCACGGGCACGCACTACACCGCCGATATCCGGTGATACCACCACAGGAGCAACAAATTCACGCTTGCGCATATCTTCCAGCAATACCGGGCTACCAAAAACGTTATCCACTGGTACATCGAAGAAACCCTGAATTTGTTCAGCGTGTAAGTCCACTGTTAATACACGGTCTACACCGACGCTGGATAAAAAGTCGGCCACTACCTTGGCAGTGATAGGCACACGGGCAGAACGTACACGTCTGTCCTGGCGGGCATAACCAAAGTAAGGGATTACAGCAGTAATACGGCCGGCAGAAGCGCGGCGTAACGCGTCTACCATGACA
This sequence comes from Rheinheimera sp., assembly GCF_020217005.1. Taxonomy (GTDB): domain Bacteria; phylum Pseudomonadota; class Gammaproteobacteria; order Enterobacterales; family Alteromonadaceae; genus Pararheinheimera. The sequence continues at coordinate 1,714 of NZ_JAIWOI010000364.1, forward strand.
ATGAGCTCCATCAGGTTGTCATTGGTAGGTGCACAGGTAGACTGGATAATAAAAACGTCAGATCCCCTGACGTTTTCATTGATTTGTACACAGACTTCACCGTCACTAAAACGGCCGACTTCGGCATCGCCCAGCTTGATATATAAACGGCTGGCTATCTTCTTGGCGAGTTCTGGTATGGCGTTACCAGCGAAAATCTTCATGTCGGGCACGGTAGGATCCTCAGGGCAGTTTGTGAGTCCGGTTAATAATGCAGCAGGCTTTTTATGTCGCCTGCTGTGCGTCATACGGCTTGTTCCAATTCAGTCAGGACAGCAGACTGATTGACCCCTTTAGCAACAAAACCCCGCCATGATGGTGGCAGTTTTGCAAGGGTTTGACGGGCACTTAATTCATCCTGGAACTCGGCAAACACACTGGCGCCGGTACCTGTCATTCGGGACGGCGCGTATTCTATCAACCAGTTCAGTACCATTGCAACCTCGGGGTAGAGCCGTTTCACCAGAGTTTCGCAGTCATTTTTCCACTCACAGTCTAGTAGATCTTTTACCGACATGACGGGCGTATTACGGATTAAATCAGCATGGCCAAAGACTTCCGCCGTGCTGACATGCAGATCTGGCGTCACAATCAGGTAATATTTTTCCGGCAGACTAACGGGTTGTAATTTTTCTCCAACCCCTTCTGCAAAGGCTGTTTTTCCGAATATAAAAACAGGAACATCGGCACCTAATTTTAAGCCCAGTTCACAAAGCTGTGCGTTTGATAGCTTTAACTGCCATAACTGGTTTAATGCCAGCAGTGTGGTCGCCGCATCGGACGAACCGCCACCTAAGCCGCCACCCATAGGCACTTGTTTATCCAGATGGATTTTTACGCCAGCCTTATCCGCAGCTAAAGGCTGCAGTAATTTAGCTGCGCGCATCACCAGATTGCTGTCGTTTTCTATGCTTTTATCAGAACAACTAAAGTCGATTGCAGCTTCTTCGGTCAGTGTAAAACTAAGCTGGTCGCCACAATCGAGCATTTGAAACAAGGTTTGCAGATTATGGTATCCGTCAGCCCTGCGGCCTGTGATATGTAAAAATAAATTCAGTTTGGCCGGCGCTGATAAAGTTAAAGTTGCCATTTACGCACCACCAGCTTAATACTGCTGCCATCGGCCTGGGCTTTTAGCCGGATTTCTTTGGGTAAGGCTAAGGCATCGGGAAAAAACGCCACATAACTGACCTGCCAGTCACGTTGCTGGCTGTCTTTTAGGGTAAAGCTGGTTAAACGACCTTGTGCATCCCATTGATGATTAAAACTTTCCGGGCTTGCCACACCTTTAAGCCAGAGCGGCATTTCTTCTATGGGTAAACTCCAGCCGGATAAATAATCCAGCAGAGCGCTGGCTGACTGGGCTTGATGAGTTTCGCCATCTGCTTTGACCGTAGCGCCCAAAGCGTCTGTTTCCAGTTCAAAAATACTGATGCCAACAAAGTTAGTCATGCTGGCCTGAAAATAAGGCCCTTGTTGCTGCCAGTTTAAACTACCGCTGACACTTTCCTGAGGCGCCTTTACACCTAAAGCCCCGGTCAGAGTAAACTCCTGCAATTGCTCCAATTGCGCCTGGCGTTGTTGTGCCGACAGAGGAACAACAGGTTTTAACTGACTGCTGTTGCTGGCACAACCTGTCAAAATCAGACTGAAAACTACAAAACAACCAGTTTTTATCGCTGCAAACACACTAATTCCTTCTCTACGCTTTTTTTAGTTTGGGCTTTTTCGTACAATTCGCCCTCTTTTTGACGAATGCCTGTTTTTTCGAAACGGGCCACACAGGTGAATGATCATTTTTGCTTTAGGTATTAACCATAAAACTGCACCTGTCTCCTTACGTGAGCAGGTCGCTTTTGCGCCTGAACAAATTTTGGACGCCTTAAGGGATCTGACAACGACGACCCAGGTGTCTGACGCTGTGATTTTGTCTACCTGTAACAGAACTGAACTGTATTTTAGCGGCAGCCCAGAGCAATCGAAACAAGTAATTGACTGGCTGAGCAAATTTCATCAGTTGGACCTGGTCGAATTGCAGCATCATTTATACCTGCATCAGGATCTGCAGGCCAGCAGTCATTTAATGCGGGTGGCTTGCGGTTTGGATTCTTTAGTGCTGGGTGAGCCGCAAATTCTGGGACAAGTGAAACAGGCTTATAGCCATTCGCGTCAGGCCGGTACTATTAATCCGGCTTTTGAGCGGTTGTTTCAAAAGACCTTTTCAGTTGCCAAGCAAGTTCGCACTGAAACTGACATTGGTGCCAGTGCTGTATCAGTGGCATTTGCTGCAGTCAGTCTGGCGCGGCAAATTTTTGGTCAGCTCGGCAAAGTCAAAGTGCTGCTGATTGGTGCAGGTGAGACCATAGAGCTGGTGGCGAAACATCTATTAGAGCAGGGCGCGGAAAAAATTACTGTCGCCAATCGCTCTTATGATAAAGCTGCGGCTTTAGCCAGCCAGTTTAACGGTGAAGCCGTCAGTCTGGCCCAGGTGCCACAAGCTTTGGCCAATGCCGATGTGGTGATTAGCTCCACTGCCAGTACCTTGCCTATAGTTGGTAAAGGTATGGTGGAGCAGGCGCTGAAGAAACGCCGTCACAAGCCAATGTTTTTCGTCGATTTAGCTGTGCCACGTGATATTGAAGAACAAGTGTCAGAGCTGGAAGACGCTTATTTGTATACAGTGGATGACTTGCAGTCCATAGTGCTGCAAAACCTGCAGAACCGTCAGGAAGCTGCAGCCGAAGCTGAGCAAATGATATTGCAGGGCGTGACAGAATTCAGTCAGTGGCTGAGTTTGCACGGCCAGTTAGACGTAGTACGGGATTATCGCGACAAAGGCGAAGCCATTCGGGACGAATTGCTGGCTAAAGCAACTAAACAAATTGCAGCAGGGCAGGACCCGGAAAAAGTAGTGGCTGAACTTGCGACTAAACTCAGCAACAGGTTGATGCATGCACCAACCAAGGCGCTCAGACAGTTACTGCAGGACGAGCAGCCTCAACAACAATCTTTGATCAACACTTTGTTAGATCTGTAATCAGGTAAATAGAAACAACATGAAAGAATCGGTGTACCGCAAACTCGAAGCTCTGGTCGAACGTTATGAAGAAGTTCAGGCGTTATTAAGTGACGCTGGTGTGATTTCTGACCAAAGTCGTTTTCGGGAACTGTCCAAAGAGTACAGTCAGTTGGAAGAGCTGAGCAAAACCTTTGGTTTATACCGTCAGGCGCAGGACGACCTGGTCAGCGCTGAAGACATGATGAAAGATTCTGATCCGGATATGCGTGACATGGCGCAGGAAGAGTTCAAAGCCGCCAAAGAACGCATAGAACAGTTGGATCAGGACTTACAAATTCTGTTGTTACCTAAAGATCCAAACGACAGCAACAGCTGTTTCCTTGAAATTCGTGCCGGTGCTGGTGGTGATGAAGCTGCAATTTTTGCCGGTGACGTGTTCCGTATGTACAGTCGTTTTTGTGAACGCAAACGCTGGAAAGTAGAAATTATCAGCTGCAACGACGGTGAGCATGGTGGTTACAAAGAAGTGATCGCCAGCATTCAGGGCGAAGGCGCTTACGGTATTTTAAAATTTGAATCCGGTGGTCACCGCGTGCAACGTGTACCGGCCACTGAATCTCAGGGCAGGGTACATACTTCAGCCTGTACTGTGGCCATTATGCCGGAAGTACCAGAAAGCGAAGCCATCGAAATTAATCCTGCTGATTTAAAAGTAGATACCTACCGCGCCTCGGGGGCCGGTGGTCAGCACGTCAACAGAACAGACTCCGCTATTCGTATCACTCACTTACCTACAGGTATAGTAGTGGAATGTCAGGACGAACGTTCGCAGCATAAAAACCGCGCCCGCGCTATGGCTGTGTTGCAGTCGCGTATCCAGGCAGCTGAAGATGAAAAACGTCGTTTACAGGAAGAATCGACCCGTCGCTCTTTAGTGGGTAGCGGTGATCGTTCTGAACGTATCCGTACTTACAACTTCCCGCAAGGCCGCTTAACGGATCACCGTATTAACCTGACCATCTACCGTTTATTAGACGTGATGGAAGGGGATTTAGATCTGGTGATTGGCCCATTAAGCCATGAACACCAGGCTGACTTGTTAGCTGCTTTGGCTGATGAAAACCGTTAATAGCCTGACGTTGACGCAGTGGCTGGAGCACGCCACTGCGTTACTGACTCCCCTGCTTGAAACCAGCCCTGTACCTGCAGATGCAAAACAGGAAGCGCGGCGTATGCTGCTGGAAGTGCTGGATATTAGTGCAACCACTTTGATGCTGTATCCAGAGCGCGAACTCAGCGAATCTCAGTTGTTGCAATTGAGGCCTGTATTAAATCGTCGTCTGACCGGCGAGCCTCTGGCGCATATTCTGGGCTATTGGTATTTCTGGGATTTTAAACTCGCCGTAGCGCCTTGCACTTTAATACCAAGACCCGACACCGAACTTTTAGTTGAACAGTCTTTGGCTTTGCCTTTGCCTGCAACAGCCAAAGTGCTGGATTTAGGCACTGGCACCGGAGCTATAGCTTTGGCCTTAGCCAAAGAAAAACCACACTGGACAGTGACCGGTGTGGATTTACAACCAGAAGCTGTACAACTGGCAAAGCAAAATGTTCAGCTTTTGGCTTTGGCCAATTGCCAGATCAAACAAAGTAGCTGGTTTGCAGCAGTGACAGGCGAGCAGTTTGATTTAATTGTCAGCAATCCCCCTTATATAGATGCAGAAGATCCACATTTAGTTTTAGGCGATGTACGTTTTGAGCCCGACTCCGCTTTAGTGGCGCCAGAACAAGGCCTGGCCGATATTCGCCATATCTGCACTCAAGCACCGCAGTATTTGACTCCATCCGGCTGGCTATGGCTGGAACACGGCTATCAGCAAAGAGATGCTGTACAGCAGATTTTAACCGATGCAGGTTTTACCTCTGTGCAATCGGTAAAAGACTACGGTGGTCAGTGGCGTATCAGCGGTGGGGTGTTTACTGGCTGACAGTTTCTTTTTTGTGCCACAGATTTAAAGCATGCCTAAATTTGTTACTTATGCTAATTCAGCAGCCCGCTGGAACCTGAAATTAAAGCTGAATTTTGCCGCTAGCCGTCAGGCCTGATCTTGCCGCAAAATATCCAGAGATTGGTTCGTTGCATAACACCTGCGTCGGCACCAGCAGTAACGACGCAAGGCAGAATAACTGCTTAGAGGTCGCCGGATTTTACAAGTGGAAAATCGATATCAGTTGCGGCCACCAGGTTGATATAGTTGGTCCAGATATTCAGCGCGACATGCTGAACTATCTCAATTATCTGCTCGTCGCTATAGCCGGCGTCACGTACTACACGCACATCACTCGTTGATACCTGACCGCGCTCTTGTGCCACTTTAGCTGCAAAGCGCACTGCGGCGTCAGCTTTTGCCTCATTTGAGCGACCGCTGCGATTAGCATGAATTTCTTCATCATTGAGTCCCGCGAGGTTCTTGCCAAGATAGGTATGAGCAGACAGGCAATAATCGCAGCCGTTGATCTGCGATACAGCCAGGGCAACCCTCTCGCGGGTCGGAGCAGGAAGAGAGCCCTTTGCAAGTGCTCCCGACATGCTGAGATAACCTTCCAGCGCAGCAGGGCTGTTAGAAACCAATCTAAATAAATTGGGAACAACTCCAAGCTGCCGCTGAACAGCTTCGAGCAGTGGCTGCGAACGGGGGGGAGCTGCGTCTATCGTTGCAGGAGTGTGAATTAAAGTCATGATAATTTGTCCTTCAGAGTTGAAAAATGAATGTCGTTGTAGACAAACCAGACTGTAATTCATTCCATTTATAAAGATAATCCGCTAAATTTGAGATTAATAATTTCAATATTTGAGAATTTTATGGACCGCCTTCATTCCATGTCCGTTTTACTGGCCGTTGTGGATACCGGTAGTTTCTCGGCTGCCGGGCGCCACCTCGGCATGCCACTGGCGACAGTTAGCCGTAAAGTGGCCGAGCTGGAGTCTCACCTGAAAACCCGCCTAATCAATCGTACGACCCGCCAGTTATCGTTAACCGATGCGGGACAGTCTTATGTCGCAGCATGCCGTCGTGTTTTAGAGGACATAGCTGAGGCGGAGCGCGCCGCAACAGGTGAATACGCTGCACCTAAAGGAGAACTGGTGGTGACTGCGCCGATAGTTTTTGGACGCTTGCACCTTGTGCCTATTGTGGCTGAATTTCTGACACTATACCCTGACATTAATGTTCATCTGGCCTTGACAGACCGTCAGGTGCATCTGTTACAGGAGCATGTGGATGCTGCAGTACGGATTGGTCACTTGCCCGACAGTAGCCTTGTAGCAACTAAAGTTGGAGCTACCAGACCTTTGGTGTGCGCAAGTCCTGCGTATTTGAGCCGCAATGGTATTCCCAGACATCCGGTTGATTTGGCAAAGCATCAATGCATCATGTTCGAAGGACTTTTCCCGACAGGGTCCTGGATTTTTATGGTGGGACAATCAGCGGTTTCAGTTCAGGTTTGCTCCCGTCTGATGGTCAACACTGCCGAAGCTGCTATTGCCGCTGCAGTCAAAGGACTGGGATTAACGAATGTACTTTCCTATCAGGTTGCAGAGCTTGTAGCTAATGGAGCGCTTGAGGTTGTACTTGAGGAGTTTAAAGCTGAGTTGCGGCCAGTTAGTCTTGTGCATGCAGGTCAGTCGCCATTGCCTTTGAAGCTGAGAGTCTTTCTGGATTTTGTAACGCCCCGTTTGCGAGCCTGCAACTATCTCGTGGAGTCGCCCCGGGGAACAGCCTGAACGACTTTGCAACATGCTAAGCTGCGGCGGTTTTGTTCTCTCATCTGTTCAAGCGAAGCAGCACCCATCTCAATCCCGGATGGCAAAGCAGTTCAAAATGCTTCAAGGACTTTAACAGAACGGGCAGAACTATAGGTCATGACCTGATGATTATATTGGAGGCGCGCAAGACTTTACTGCTTAGATTATTTACTATCGACAGCTATCTGATGGCATCTGGCACATGTGCATGAACCATATCCCGTTGCGGCTTGTCAGTCGAAGACTGTGAAGGAGCTGATAGTGCAGAACCTAATAAAGCGCTGGCGCATTCGCTCCTGGATCCGTCTTGCATTTATAACATGGGCGATTTTTGTGATGTCGTGGTTGGCAAACTCGGTAAGGACAAGCGGAGTTGATGAAAGTACTTTACTCAGTGATAGCAGCGTCTTAGTTCAGCAAGATTCAACAAGCTTGAGTTTCTTGCCTTCTGATACAAAAAGCCACACTGCATTGGTGTTTTTTTGCGGTTCTGGTATAGCGGCAGATGCTTATGCTCCGTTACTCAGGCCCATTGCTGAATCGGGTATTGCAGTGTTTATTATCAAATTACCTTACCGTTTTGCGCCCTTTGAATCGCACAAAGAGGCTGCACTTGTGCGCGCCCGCACTATGATTTCGACTCATTCAAAGGTAAAAAACTGGGCCATCGCCGGACATTCACTTGGAGGGGCCTTAGCTACAAGAATGGCGCGCACTGACTCAGCAAACCTGTCGGCGTTGATTTTAATAGCCACAACGCATCCAAAAAATGACGACTTATCTTTTCTTCGTATCCCAGTGACAAAAATCTACGGTTCAAGAGATAGTATTGCTCCGAAGGAACAAATCATCAGGAATAGTGCGCTACTTCCATCCCAGACCAAATGGGTAGAAATAGTAGGCGGTAATCACTCACAATTTGGCCGTTATGGCCGTCAGCTCTTTGATGGCACGCCAGGCATAAGTCGTGAGCAGCAAGAAGAAAGCACACGCACAGCTATTCTGCAGACTCTCGCGGATCTATGAGGACAGAGCTGTGTGCTTGACTTTGCTGGGTCACCAGCAACACCTTAGCCTGGATCAAAAGCCATGCGTGTTGCAAATCTGGAGCTAATCTTTAGTGTCGACTACAAAATATTTATATTTTCAACGACTTTGCTTTGACCCATCCCTGTTTAGCGCATATAAATAAACACAAAGCGATAAAAACGCAACGAGCTAAAGGAGTGTGGCATGGCAAATGATTTTTTATTTGCTGAGGAACTCGAGGAAGAAATTTATGTCTCCCGTGGTAGTTGGAAAGTATTAATAGTCGACGACGAGCCTGAAGTTCATGCAGTAACCAAATTGGCGTTAAGCGACTTTTCCTTTCAAGGGAAGAACCTTGAGTTTATCAGTGCTTACTCAGGCCGCGAGGCCAAAGAAATGCTGGCCAGACACACAGACGCTGCCATAGTGTTGCTGGATGTGGTGATGGAAACCGACGATGCTGGCTTGCTGGTTGCCCGTTATATTCGTGAGGAACTACATAATCATTATGTGCGTATTATTTTGCGTACAGGTCAGCCCGGTCAGGCTCCTGAACGTCAGGTCATAGTGAATTACGATATCAACGATTACAAATCTAAAACTGAATTGACGGCGCAAAAACTCTTTACTGTGGTGATGTCGAGTCTTCGCTCTTATCGCGATATTCTGGCTATTGATCACAGTCGGCAAGGCCTTGAAAAAATTATTACTGCCTCAGCTGATCTGTTCTCTGCCCATTCGATGGAGCAGTTTATCGACGGTGTTTTACAGCAATTGACTTCTATTTTGGGCTGTAATGATAACGCTTTGCTGGTCACTTCGTCCTTGGTTGCAGGCAATATCAATGAAGACGAGGATCCGGAACGTTTGGTGGTGTTTGCAGGTCTTGGTCAATTTGAAAAACAGGAAGGCAAACAAATCAGCGATGTGCTGGAGCCCGCATTACTGGACGCATTTCATCAAGCACTAAGTAGTCGCAGTATTGTCTATCGTGACAATTATCTAGTGGCTTACTGCACCAGTAAGTTCACATCAGGTTCCTTGCTCTATGTGTCTGGTTTACCAAATCAGATCACTGAAACGCAAAAACGTCTTATCGAACTCTTTTCACAAAATGTGCAAATTGCCTACGAAAACGTGCAGCTGCAAAGCGAAATTGAAGATACGCAGCGGGAAATTGTTTACCGTTTAAGTGAAGCTGTGGAACACAGGTCAATTGAAACGGGCAATCATGTTAAACGTGTGGCCTTTATTTGTTACGACCTGGCCAAAGCTTATGGTTTACCTGAGGAAGAAGCTGAAAAACTGATGTTTGCTTCACCTTTGCATGATGTTGGCAAAGTGGGCATTCCCGACGGCATATTGAATAAACCAATGAAGCTGCATGGTCAGGAGTGGGAGGTGATGAAAACTCATGCCAGTATTGGCTATGAAATTTTAAAGAACTCCAAACGTACTATCATCCAGGCTGGCGCTGTGATAGCGCAGGACCATCATGAAAAATGGGATGGTTCTGGTTACCCGGCAGGCAAGAAGGGAGAAGAGATTCATATTTATGGTCGTATTGCAGCTTTAGCTGATGTTTATGATGCATTACGCCACAGACGCTGTTATAAATCGGCCTGGACTTTAGAGCAGGTGCTGGAGAAAATCAGTAGTGAGTCTGGCAAGCATTTTGACCCTAAACTGGTCGAAATTTTTAAAACCCGGGTCGACAAACTCGAAGCAATACTGCAAAAATACCCGGATGAAGAATGAGTTCTACTCATTGGTGAACCAGGCCACCTGCGGGTGGCTTTGTTATTATGCAGAAGTTAAACCTTTTTAAGGATTCTTGTTATGTATATGGCATTAAAACACTCTCATATGTTGTTTATTGCGTTGAGTGTCTCTTTCCTGGCTGTACGGTTTTTGTTGAGTTTAAAAGCGCCTGAGTTGCTGCAAAAAAAGTTCTTTAAAATTGCGCCTCATGTGGTGGATACCCTGTTGCTGCTGACAGCCATAGGCCTGATGCTGACTATTCAGCAATACCCATTCCAAACGCCTTGGCTGACTGAAAAACTTTTTGGTTTGTTCGCTTATATTGGTTTAGCTGTGATGGCGCTTAAAGGTCGCACTTTGCTGATGCGCTGGATTGGTTTTGTCGGAGCCTTAAGCTGGCTGGTGCTGATTGCCAAAGTGGCTATGACGAAAACTCCGCTGTTTTTGGGTTAAATACGATTTTTAGTGAAGAGTGCTTTTGGTTAAAACCGCCTTGCTCTTTTTTGTGATATTGAGTGGTACATGAAATTTGAGTTAAAGCAGCAGGGTTCGGCCCTGCTTGAGTTATTGCTGGAGATAGAACAGCAGTGGGCAGATGCCGGACAAATTCAGCAGGCAAAAGCGTGCTGGTTTGCTTTGGCACCGCTTCAGGCTGAAAAAGAGCTCAGCATGAATGCATTGGCCCATCATATTGATCGTTTCTATCGGCATGCCTTTTTTACTCCACCTATCAAACCTTTACTGATTGAAGAAATGCATCAGCCTACTTTGCTTTGTTATGCTATCAACCAACGCGAAGCTGATCCTTTGGTGCTGATACTTTTGCTATTGTGCTGGTTACAGCAAGCGGGTTTCGACTGTGACATAGTGCGATACAAAGGCGAATATTTAGTTCAGGTACATTTATCAAGTCTGGAGAAAGTCTGGGTCGACCCTTATACCGGTGCCTGGCAATGTTTGTTAAACCCGGAAAATGGTTTGGCCTTGAGCCTTACTCAAGAACTTGCGACCGAAGCTGTTAATTTCGCTGGTTTTTGTGCTGGACTTTGGCAATTGCAAAAGCAACTGCTGTTGGCGCTGGGCAAACGAGAACAGGCTTTGGCTGTAGTGCAGCATTTGCTGGAGCAAAAACCCGGGGACCCTTATTTACGCCGGGAGCGTGGTTTATTGTCTGAGCTGTTGGATCATTGGTCTTTGGCTATTAGTGATTATCAGTATTTTGTTGATCAAAAGCCGGACGATCCATCCAATGAGCATATGAAACAACAAATCCGCCAGCTGTCGTCCTACCCACAGTGGCTGCATTAGAGGTATTATACCCTTCTTACTTGAAGCCGCAGCTTTGTTGACTGCGCGTGCTCGCCCCAGTCACATAGGACAACTATGCTGCTGGGGTCTCACTCGCTTGTCGCCGCCCTGCAACTTCAATTACTTTGGGTATTAGCACAAGCAACGGTATCTTGTCTGAGGAATTTACAGTGACAAACCAACATAGTATTCAGATTGGCGCTATTGAAGTGGCCAATAACAAACCTTTTGTGCTCTTTGGTGGCATGAATGTTTTAGAGTCGCGTGATTTAGCCATGCAAGTGGCAGAGTATTACGTCAAAATCACAGAAAAGCTGGGCATTCCTTATGTCTTTAAAGCCTCTTTTGATAAAGCCAACCGCTCTTCTGTGCATTCTTACCGAGGCCCAGGCATGGAAGAGGGCTTAAAGATTTTTGAAGAAATTAAAAAAACCTTCAATGTGCCACTGATCACTGACGTGCATGAACCTTATCAGGCGGCTATTGTGGCCGAAGTGGTAGACGTGATTCAGTTACCGGCTTTCTTAGCCCGTCAGACCGATTTAGTCATCGCCATGGCGCAAACCGGTGCTGTGATTAATGTGAAAAAACCACAGTTTTTAGCCCCTCACGAAATGCGCCATATCATCACCAAGTTTCAGGAAGCTGGTAACGACAAAGTGATTTTATGCGAACGAGGCTCCAGCTTTGGCTATAACAATCTGGTCGTCGACATGTTAGGCATGGACGATATGAAGCAGTATGCGCCAGTGATTTTTGACGCTACTCACGCTTTACAACGTCCGGGTGGCAGAGCTGATTCAGCTGATGGTCGTCGTGCGCAGGCTGCTCAATTAGCCCGCTCTGGCATGGCTTTAGGCTTGGCTGGGTTGTTTATCGAAGCCCATCCAAATCCAAATGAAGCGAAATGTGATGGTCCATGTGCTTTACCTTTAGCGAAACTGGAACCTTATCTGCAGCAAATGCAAGAACTGGATCAATTAGTCAAATCTTTTGCTCCTTTGGATACATCGGCAAACTAAAAAATTGGAGGGGGGGCTTGTCCCCGCCCGTTGTTAATTCCAATCTGAATTTACAACTTTAAGGCAGAAAGGGACGAAAAACGCCCTCTTTGCTCAAGTATTAAGCTAACGATTCAGGCAACTAAAAAATAAGTTGACTTGGTTAGCCGAAATCCGTTTAATACCCCCCGTTGCCCAGATAGCTCAGTCGGTAGAGCAGCGGATTGAAAATCCGCGTGTCGGTGGTTCGATTCCGCCTCTG